>NZ_JAPSIW010000103.1 GCF_031178505.1 Streptomyces sp.
GATGCTGCAGAGCCCAGTCCGGAGGCAGCACAGCCCCCGTGGAAGGCAGACGCTCCTCGATGACCGCGTGACCGTACACGTGCACCGCGGAACCCAGCTCCGCGCCGTCCCGCACCCTCACCACCACGGCACGCCCCGACAGCGTGCCGAAATCAACACCGACCGTGCACGCCTCTGCGGCATGACGATCGACAGGGCCGGAAGAAGCGCGTGTGGTCACGATGCGATCTCTCTCGTCACGACGGAAGGGGGCGACCGTTCACCCCCGCAGATTGTTAACGTTCACAATCGGATTCGGCAAGGCCTGCGTGGACTTTCGTCGGTCGCGCACAGGGGCAGGCGGCCGTTCACCCCCGGACGCGGCCCGGGACGTCGCGCCCGGCGCAGCTGCCGCGGGAGCGCGGGGGGCGTTCGGGATCCAGGGCCGAAGGGGACCGGACACCACCATTCTTTGACGACGAACTCCACGAGGGGGCCGCTACCCCCGGAGGCCGGGCCGGCACTCCGAGCGCGGGGGGCCGTCCGCGGCCTGGACCCGCGGGATGCCCGTCGCCACCCCAGTCGCCGCCGGACCGGCACGCCGGGCCCACGCGGCCACTTCGGCAGATGGCTGCTCGTGCGCACCGAGCACGGGCCGTGGGGGCGAGAAGCGCTCCATGTCCCGGGCCGCGGGACGGTCGACCGCGACTGCGGGGGCATCGCACCTGCCGGGACGCGGGCACGCACGGGTGCCGACATCCGGTACTCGCCGAGGCGCGCCCCCGGCACGCGCACCGGGCGGCGCCGCCACGCGACGCGCCTCCCCCGGCGCCTGCCGGCCGCCACGCGGGGAGGACGCCCGCCCCGCTCACCCCTGCTTACGGTTGGGTATCGATGCGAGAAAAAGAGAAGTGACTCTTGAACCAAGCTGATGCGAGCGCTAACAATCAGCTCGACCGAGGCTGCTGAATACCGGCCACCCAGCCGGAACAGGGTCGTCCGACGGCGCGAGGACGAGCGCCGCCCTCCGGGCCCGTTCCGGGCAGAGCCGCACGCGACGACGGGATTGTCAGGTAACGCCCATGAAGAAGTTCCGATCCGTATCCGCCCTCCTGGCCGTGACCACAGGCTGCGCCTTGCTTCTGACCGCCTGCGGACAGAACAGCGAGGGCGGCAGCGAGGAGTCGAAGGGGAAGAAGGACCTGACCATCGGCATCGCCATGCCCACCAAGTCCTCCGAGCGGTGGATCGCCGACGGCCGGAACATGACCGCGAGCCTGGAGAAGGCCGGTTTCTCCACGACCCTGCAGTACGGCGAGGACGACCCCGACCAGCAGGTCGCCCAGATCGAGAACATGATCACCCAGGGCGTCGACGCCCTGGTCGTGGCCGCCATCAACGGTGAGGCGCTGTCCAACGTCCTGCAGCAGGCGGCGGACGCCGACATCCCGGTGATCTCCTACGACCGGCTCATCGTGGGCTCCCCCCACGTCGACTACTACGCCTCCTTCGACAACGAGAAGGTGGGCGAGCTCCAGGCCACGTACATCGTCGAGAAACTGGGACTGAAGTCCGGCTCCAAGAAGGGCCCCTTCAACATCGAGCTGTTCGCCGGGTCCAACGACGACAACAACACGAAGTACTTCTTCAACGGCGCCATGAAGGTGCTGAAGCCCTACCTCGACAAGAAGCAGCTGGTCGTGCGCTCGCAGCAGACCCAGCTCAATCAGGTCACCACCCTGCGCTGGGACGGCGGGACGGCGCAGAAGCGGATGGACGACCTGCTGACGTCCTCGTACGCAACGGCCCGCGTCGACGCCGTCCTCTCCCCCTACGACGGGATCTCCATCGGCATCCTGTCCGCGCTGAAGTCCGACGACTACGGGAGCGCCGCCAAGCCGCTGCCGGTCGTCACCGGCCAGGACGCGGAGGTCGCGTCCGTGAAGTCGATCATCGCGGGCCAGCAGACGCAGACGGTGTACAAGGACACGCGGGCCCTCGCGCAGGTCGCCGCCGACATGGTGAGCGCCGTCCTCTCCGGCAAGAAGCCCGAGATCAACGACGACACCACCTATCACAACGGCAAGAAGGTGGTCCCGGCCTTCCTGCTCGACCCGGTCAGCGTCGACCGGTCGAACTACCGGAAGGTCCTGGTCGACTCCGGCTACATCGACGCCGGCGAGCTGCGATGACCCCCGTGGCACCCCCCACCCCGGCCGCACCCGTCCCGGCCCCGGACGGCCCCGTCCTCGAGATGCGGTCCATCGTCAAGACCTTCCCCGGGGTCAGGGCACTCTCCGACGTGACCCTCTCCGTGCGGCGCGGTGAGGTCCACGCCCTGTGCGGTGAGAACGGTGCCGGGAAGTCGACCCTGATGAAGGTCCTCTCCGGCGTCCACCCGCACGGGACCTACGAGGGCGAGATCCTCTTCGACGGCGAGCCGTGCCGCTTCAAGGACATCAGGGCCAGTGAGCAGCGCGGCATCGTCATCATCCACCAGGAACTCGCCCTGGTCCCCCACCTGTCGATCGCCGAGAACATCTTCCTCGGGAACGAACCCTCCCGGCGGGGGATCATCGACTGGCGCGAGGCGCTGCGCCGGGCCTCCGCCCTGCTCCGGCGCGTCGGGCTCGACGAGCACCCCGAGACCCGGGTCGCCGACATCGGCGTCGGCAAGCAGCAGCTGGTGGAGATCGCGAAGGCGCTGGCGAAGAACGTCCGGCTGCTGATCCTGGACGAGCCCACCGCGGCGCTCAACGACGAGGACAGCGCGAAGCTGCTGCGTCTGATGCGGGAGCTGCAGAGCCAGGGCATCACGTCGATCATCATCTCGCACAAGCTGAACGAGATCGCCGGGATCGCCGACTCCGTCACCATCCTGCGCGACGGGCGCTCCATCGAGACCCTCGACGTCAAGGATCCGGCCACCACCGAGGAGCGCATCATCCGCGGCATGGTGGGGCGGGACCTCGACAGCCGTTTCCCCGACCGGACGCGGTACGAGGGCCCGGCCGACGCCGCCCCCGTCCTGGAGATCCGGGACTGGACCGTGCGTCACCCGCTCGACCGCGGCCGCAAGGTCGTCGACGGGGTGTCGCTCCAGGTCCGGCGCGGCGAGATCGTCGGCGTCGCGGGGCTCATGGGCGCCGGCCGGACCGAGCTCGCCATGAGCGTCTTCGGCCGTTCCTACGGCCACTACGAGCGGGGCACCGTACTCAAGGACGGCCGCGAGGTACGGACCCGTACGGTCCCCGAGGCGGTCGCCCACGGCATCGCGTACGTCACCGAGGACCGCAAGCACTACGGGCTCGACCTCGGGGACTCCGTCAGCCGGAACATCTCGCTCGCGTCCCTCGGCTCCCTCGCCCGCCGCGGCATCGTCGACGGGCACGAGGAACGCAAGGTGGCCGAAGAGTTCCGGCGGACGATGAACATCAAGGCTCCGCACGTCCTCGAACCGGTCGGCCGCCTCTCCGGCGGCAACCAGCAGAAGGTCGTCCTCAGCAAGTGGATCCTCGCCGGACCGGACGTCCTCGTCCTCGACGAACCCACGCGCGGCGTCGACGTCGGAGCCAAGTTCGAGATCTACACCGTGATCGACCGGCTCGCCGCCGAGGGCAAGGCGATCCTCCTCATCTCCTCCGAGCTGCCCGAGCTGCTCGGCATGTGCGACCGCATCTACACCATGGCCGCCGGACGGCTGACCGGTGAGGTCCCCCGCGAGGAAGCAACTCAGGAAGTGCTGATGCGGCACATGACACAGGACTCCCCCGCGTCACAGGCGGTCACCGCAGACCCCGTTCCCAGCGAAGGACACCAGGAATGAGCACCGAAGCCGGCACGAAGACGACCGCCCCGGCGCCCCCGGGCAGCGGGTCCCCGTCCACCGGGACACCGGTGGCCCGGGTGCTCCTGGACGGCGTCCGACGGAACATGCGCCAGTACGGGATGCTCTTCGCGCTCGGCCTGATCGTGCTCCTGTTCCAGATCTGGACGGGCGGCGATCTCCTGCTGCCGCGCAACGTCTCCAACCTGGTGCTGCAGAACAGCTACATCCTCATCCTGGCCATCGGCATGATGATCGTCATCATCTCCGGACACATCGATCTGTCGGTGGGTTCCCTGATGGCTTTGGTGGGCGGCATCGGGGCGGTGCTCATGGTCGAGCACCAGGTCTCCTGGCCCGTCGCGGTGCTCCTCACCCTGCTCCTGGGAGCGGTGGCCGGCGCGCTCCAGGGATATTTCATCGCGTACGTCGGCATACCGTCGTTCATCGTGACCCTCGCCGGCATGCTGCTCTTCCGGGGGCTCACGGAGATCTTCCTCAAGGGACAGACGCTCGGCCCCTTCCCCGACGGACTGCAGAAGGTCGCCAACGGCTTCCTGCCGGAGGTGGGGCCGGAGACCAACTACCACAACCTGACCCTGCTTCTCGGCCTGGGACTGATCGCCTACGTGGTCTTCCAGGAGGTCCGGGACCGCCGCCGCCAGCGGGAGTTCGCCCTGGAGACGCTCCCCACGGGCCTGTTCGCGCTCAAGGTGACGGCGCTGGTCGCGGCCGTCCTGGTCACCACCCTGCTGCTCGCCAGCTACAAGGGCGCCCCCGTGGTCCTCCTGATCCTGGCCGTGCTGCTGGTCGGCTTCGGCTACGTGATGCGCAACGCGGTGATCGGCCGCCACGTGTACGCGATCGGCGGGAACCTGCCCGCCGCGAAGCTGTCCGGGGTCAAGGACAAGAAGGTCACCTTCGCGGTGTTCCTCAACATGGGCATGCTCGCGGCGCTCGCCGGACTCGTCTTCGCGGCCCGTTTCAACGCGGCCTCGCCGAAGGCCGGCGTGAACTTCGAACTGGAGGCCATCGCCGCCGCGTTCATCGGCGGGGCGTCCATGAGCGGTGGCGTCGGGACGGTCCTGGGGGCCATCATCGGCGGCCTGGTCCTCGGCGTGCTCAACAACGGCATGAACCTCGTCGGCGTGGGCACCGACTGGCAGCAGGTCATCAAGGGCCTCGTGCTGCTCGCGGCGGTCGGCTTCGACGTGTGGAACAAGCGGCGGGCGGGCGTCTGACGCCCCCGGACACGGCTGTGCCCGCCGGTTCCTCCACCGGCGGGCACAGCCGTGTCGGAGCCCTGGCCGCGCGGTCAGTCGCGGGTACGGAACCTCAGGACCGTCCTCGACCGGTACTCCTCCCCGGGGCGCAGCACCGGTGAGGGGTCACCGGGGCGGTTCGGGGAGTCGGGGAAGTGCTGGGTCTCCAGTGCGATGCCGGCACCCGCCCGGTAGGGGGTACCGCTCTTGCCGACGACGGTGCCGTCGAACTGCCCGGCGGTGTAGACCTGGAGTCCGGGCTCCGTGGTGAGCACCTCCATGCGGCGGCCGGTGGCCGGCGCGTGGAGGACCGCGGCCCGGCGCGGCGTCCCGCCGGAGTGCGGGTTCAGGACGAAGTTGTGGTCGTACCCGCCGGTGACGCCGGGGCGGTTCAGGGCCTCGGCGAGCCGGACCGGCCGGCGGAGGTCGAACGCGGTGCCGGTGACGGGCCGGTGGTCACCCTGGGGAATGAGGTCCCCGTCGACGGGCGTGTAGTGGGTGGCGTCCACGGCGAGTTCGTGGCCGAGGATGTCGCCGGCGCCCTCGCCCTCGAGGTTGAAGTAGGCGTGGTTGGTCAGGTTGACCAGGGTGGGCGCGTCGGTGACCGCCGCGTAGGTGAAGGCGAGTTCGTCGTCGCGGCCGATGAGCATGCCGACGGTGACGTCCAGGTTTCCCGGGAACCCCTGGTCGCCGTCCGGGCTGCGGAGGTGCAGGAGCACGCCGGTCCACTCGGGGGTGTGCACGCTCTCGGCTTCCCAGAGCCGGGTGTCGAAGCCGTCGGTGCCGCCGTGCAGGCAGTGGCCGTTCTCCTGCGTGGTCAGCCGGTACGGCTTCCCGTCCAGCGAGAACCGGCCTTGTGCGATGCGGTTGGCGTAGCGGCCGACGGTGGCGCCGAAGTACCGGGCGTCGGTGGCCGTCCGGGCCGGGTCGCGGGGAGCGAGGACGACGTCCGCCGGGGTCCCGTACCGGTCCGGCACCCACAGTCCGTGGAGGCGGGCGCCGCGCGTGTGGACCTCCGCCGTGAGGCCGCCGGGAAAGCCGAAGATCCACCGGTGCCCGGCGTCCGGGTCGGGACGGCAGACGGGCGGGCCTCCGGCGAAGGGGGGCGGGGAGGAGGTCATCGAGGTCGCTTCAGGATTGGGCACGCCTCATTGTGAGCGCTCACTCAAGTCCTCCTCAAGGGGGTGGGGCGCATCACTCCTTCTCACTGCCGGAAAATTCACGACGCCATGCCGTCCGAGTGAAGCATGTCGTTAGCGCTCACATAGGTTCGGGACGGGCTGTTGCGAAGGTCACCCAAGCGCGACCGTCTCGCAATCTGAATCCCAAGATCGAAATTAGCTCCCGTCCCGCGTCGTCGGCCACCACGGCTACGGTGGCCGAGGTGCCGGCGGGTGGGAGCTGCCGCAGCGTGGCGCTGTCGTCGGCGACGAGCGCAGAGGTCACGACGTCACTCGTTCTCGACTCCCCCGCCGAGATGTTGAAGCCACCATCCGTGCGGTTGCCCCAGAGCGAGGCGTGCAGCAGGCCGTAGCCCGTTCTCGGCCGGAGCGTCAGCGAGGGCGTCCAGGCCCGCAGCTCCTCCTCCACCGTCTCGTCTCGAAGTTCGGCCTGCTTGAACGGCGCAGCGAAGGGATCGGCTCCCCGCCATGGCCCCGCACCGAATTACCCGACGGCGCGCAGCCCGGGCGAACGAGCCGGGCTCGTTGTCCAGACGACCGGAGCGCCAACTGGCCGATGTCGCGAACAGCCTCGTCGCCTGCGGTGCGGGGGGGGGCTCCTCTGTCATGGTGCCCAGGCCCTTCGTCGCTCACGTGGCCATGATCCCCGGGGCCTGCCCACTGTCAGTCCAGCCCGCCGGTGGCTTCGAGATGAGTGAGGAAGGTGGCCACGAGGCGTGGGCGGGGGACGTGGGGGACGAGCGCGTCGGGCAGGTCGGCTTCCAGGCCCCACTCCGTGTTGAAGGTGATGCTGCCGGCCGGGACGAGGCTGTCCCACAGCCACGTGACGAACTCCGCTGCGGCATGAACCGTGCAGTCCTCGATGGCGATGCCTTCCGGAGACAGCTTGGCCATGCCCTCCAGATGCTCCTCGCCGACCGTGATGCCGAAGTGCATGACGGATCCACGAACGGGGCCTTCCTCCCCTTCATCGATGCGGATGAACGTATCCGTCCCCCGCTCGCGCAGCTTGGCCTCGATCCCCTCGTAGGTCAGGCCCCATGTGGAACCCTCGGCGGGACCGAAGACGTACATGGTGCGGAGTTCCGCCAGTCCGGACGCGTCCACGCGCTCGCTCCCTCGTCGTGGGACAGAGGGTCCCGGCGGTCACATCCGCCGGGACCCTCTGCGTTCAAGAGCATTCCATGGCCCCTGCTCCGCACTGGCAGCATCGCAGCATTGTGTCCGGTCCACTCGCGAGGTGTCCCGCCGGCTCCGGACATCGTTCGATCAAGGTCACGGTGGACCGGTACGGCCACCTCACGCAGGACGGGCAGGAGCGCTGCCGTCAGGTCGTCGAGACGACCGTCGAGCCGCACATGCTCACACCACGCCGAGGGGCCTCAGGGCACGGTGCTGGGTGGGGGTCGGTTCGGTGGGCCAGTAGAGGTAGCAGACGCCTCCGGTGCCGGAGACCACTTTGCCGGTGGCGTTGTAGCGCTTGGTCCGCAGCCAGATGTTCTCCCATTCGCGGCGGCGGTAGACGCGGCGGACGGCCTCGTTGGTCGGGGAGGCGGGGTCGTTGGCGATCACGTCGCCGTCGGCGGTGAAGCCGATGACCGTCATCAGGTGGCCCGCGGTGCCGTAGCCGGCGCCGGTCAGTTCGTCCTTGCGGAACGACTGGGAGGTGATCGCCGGGATGCCGGCCCGGATCAGCGTCTCCAGGTCGGTGAGCGAGGTCAGGCGGGTGACGACGGCGTTCATGTCGGGGTAGGCGGCGGCGTAGGCGGCGTTGAAGGGCCAGTTGCCGCAGCCCCGGTACTGGTGGTCGTAGGTGAAGCGGGCCGCGTGGCAGACCTGGGGGTCGGCGAAGGCGGGGTCGACCCAGGCGAGGTCCTCGGCGGTGGGGCGGCGGCCCCAGTACTCGATGATCATCTGGGAGGAGGTGGGGCTGCACCAGGCCTCGCCGCCGTTGTCGTACTCGGGGTACTGGCCGATGTGGGTGTTCTGCGAGTAACGGGGCACGATCAGCTCGCGCGCGAGGCCGGGGGCCGAGGCGGGGACGGTGAAGCGGTCCGGGATGTCGGAGGCCATGGCGCCGAGCCGCCACACCGTGGGGGTGAGGGAGGTGCCGGGGGTGCGGTGGAGGGTGAGGCGCAGCCGGTAGGCGGTCAGGCGCAGGCCGCTCGCGGCGTCGTCGACGGCGAGGGTGTCGGTCCAGACGGAGCTCCGGCCGTCGGTCTGGTCGTCGACCGAGGTGCGCAGGATGTCCCCGTCGCCGGAGGCCCAGCGGCCGAGGACGTACCACGGGGTGGTGGTGGCGTCCGCGTAGGTGCCCTGGAGCTCGACCTGGAGCCAGGTGCCGTCGGGGGTGTGGGCGTTCCAGGAAGCGATGATCTCGGTGGCGGGCACGGAGGATCTGTGGAGCGGCGAGGTCCAGGTCGCGTACTCCCAGACGGTGGCGCGGCCGGTGTGCGGGTCGGTGTACTCGGTGCGGCCGGCGGGGAGGTCGAGGACGAGGGCGGGACGGCGGCCCGCGACGGCCTTCGTACCGGCGGCGGTGCCGCACCGCCAGTCCGTGTACGAGGACCAGAAGCGGTTGTCCACGAGCCCGGGGGCGGAAGGGGCGGGCGCGGCGGGGGGCGGGAGGGGTGCGGGGGCGGCCGAGGCGGGGGCGGCGGCCGCGGCCGTTCCCGCGGCGGCGGCGAGCGCCGCGGTGAGGACGGTTCTGCGCGGGGTGGAACTGGTCATGGGCGGTTGACCCCCAGTCGAGAACGGTGTGAACGCACGGAGGTGAGGGCGTACGGGCGGGGCTGCGCGGCCCTACTATCCCGGCTCCCCGAGGGGCTCCGCCAGCACCCCGGCGCCGCGTCGCCCACCAATATTGGTCTGCGCCACTGATGGGTGCACCTCCCTGACCTGCGCCGGACGCCCCTCCCCTACCCTGGGTCCCATGAACGACCTCGACCGCGCGGCCCGGGCGCTGCTCCGGCTGCCGCCCTCCTGCGGACCGGTCCGGCTGGTCGCCGTCGACGGTCACGCGGGCTCGGGGAAGTCCACGCTCGCGAACCGGCTCGCCGGCGCCCTGGGCGACGCGCCCGTCCTCCGCCTCGACGACCTCGCCACGCACGAGGAACTCTTCGCGTGGACCGGCCGGCTGCGCGAGCAGGTGCTGGACCCGCTCTCGCGCGGCGAGACCGCGCGCTATCGCCCGTACGACTGGACTCTGCGGGTCTTCGGCCCGGCCCGCGCGCTGCCGCCCGCCCCCGTCGTGCTGGTGGAGGGCGTCGGGGCCGGCCGGCGGCTCGTCCGGCCGTTCCTCGCGTGGCTGCTGTGGATGGAGCGCGGTCCGGAGGAGTCCTGGTCGCGGGGGCGGCGCAGGGACGGAGCCGCGCAGGCCGCGTTCTGGGACGGCTGGACGGTGGCGGAGACTCGCCACTTCGCCGGGGATCCCTCGCGGCCCTTCGCCGACACCCTGGTCCGGGAGCGGCCGGAGGGGTACGAGTGGCTTCCCGGGCCCGGTGTGACAGCGGGCCCGGACCAGATCATCACGCACCGTGACGGGGTCATGGCAGTGAACTGAGCGGCCGGAAGTCACCTTTCACAAGTGCCTCAACTCCGCTTGACCCCAGGGGTGTACAGGTCTTACGTTCTGAATGTGCGGCTTTTCGGAGCCGCCGCGGACACGAAGCCCCCGGTTGTTCCCCCGTGATCGGGGGCTTCGTTCTGCCCTCCGCCACGGCCCGTACGGCGCTCCGCGGCCCCCCGCCCCTCACCCAGGGTCACCGCTTCCGGATCATGCGCTTCTCCTTAATCGGGCACCCCCTGCGCAGGTACGATGCCCGCAGGTGCGGTCAAATCCCGTCCATGCGAAGACGGTTGTGGGGGACCCGATGGACATCGGCACACAGGGTTCACAGGCCCCGGCCGAACTCGCCTGGCTGCGTGGAGTCGACGCCTACACCATGGGCGCCTATCCGCAGGCCGAGGACGAGTTCCGGACGGCGGTCAGGATCGATCCCGGGATGGCGGACGCCTGGCTCGGGCTGCACGCGCTGCGCGTCGACACCACGACCGCGCTGCTGCGCATGTACCGCAACCGCGACCGCTTCGGCGAACAGCGCGCCCGCCACCGCCGTACCCTCAACTCCTGGTACTGGCTGGGCTGGTGGGTCCAGCCGATCCTGGAGAGCCCGCGCGACCTGCTCCTCGCCCACGCCTCGCACTGGCTCGACGGCCGGCACGTGCCGGAGCTCGACCGGGCGCTCGCCGGCCTTCCGCCGGTCGACACCGACCCGCAGGTCCGCTTCCTGCACGCCTGCCGTGCCTATCTCGTCAAGGACTGGGAGCAGCTGGTCCGTTACACCGAGACCCTCGTGGACGATCCGCTCCTCGGCATCGAGGCGGGGCTGTTCGGCGGAATGGCCCGGGTGCGTCTGGAGATGTACGGGCAGGCCGAACCCCTGCTGTCCGCCGCCCTGATGCGCTGCCGCAGCGAGCAGCCGCAGCGCAAGGAGCTCCGCTACTGGCTGGCCCGCGCGCACGAGGGCACCGGGCGCAGTGCCGCCGCGCTGCCCCTCTACCGGGCGGTGCACCGGGTCGACCCGGCGTTCATGGACACCGCGGCCCGGCTCGCCGCCATCGCCGAGTACGACGGGTTCGACGGCCTGGACGGCACGGAGGACCCGGTGGGGCTCGCGACGGTCGCCCTGGGCAGTACCGGGGGACTCGGCGGGCTCGGCCAGGAGGGGGTGGAGACCGCTCCGGGGCCGGAGGCCGAGGCGGGGAACACGGGCGACGGGCTGCGGCTCGCCCCCGATCCCGTACCACCGTCACCGGCCGTCCCGGTGACGCCTCCCGACGTCGTACGGCACAAGGCGCCGCCGCGCTTTCCCGCCGGGCCCACGGACCCGGCCCTGCTGGCGGAGGCGCTCGCCGAGCTGGAGGGCATGGTCGGCCTGGAACCGGTGAAACGGCAGGTCAAGGCGTTGTCGGCGCAGCTGGAGATGGCACGGCTGCGGGCCGGGCAGGGGCTTCCGGTCCAGCCGCCCAAGCGGCACTTCGTCTTCTCCGGACCGTCGGGCACCGGCAAGACCACCGTGGCGCGGATCCTGGGGAGGGTCTTCTACGCGCTCGGGCTGCTCGGCGGTGACCACCTCGTGGAGGCGCAACGGGCGGATCTCGTGGGCGAGTTCCTCGGCCAGACGGCGGTCAAGGCCAACGAGCTGATCGACTCGGCGGTCGGCGGGGTGCTGTTCGTCGACGAGGCGTACGCCCTCTCCAACACCGGCTACAGCAAGGGCGACGCCTACGGGGACGAGGCCCTCCAGGTCCTCCTGAAGCGGGCCGAGGACAACCGCGACCACCTGGTCGTCATCCTCGCCGGCTACCCGGAGGGCATGGACCGGCTGCTGGCCACCAATCCCGGGCTGTCGTCCCGGTTCACCACCCGCGTCGACTTCCCGTCCTACCGTCCCCTGGAGCTCACCGCCATCGGCCAGGTGCTGGCCGCGGCCAACGGGGACGCCTGGGACGAGGAGGCGCTGGACGAGCTGCGCTCCATCAGCGGGCACGTCGTCGAACAGGGCTGGATCGACGAACTGGGCAACGGCCGTTTCCTGCGCACCCTGTACGAGAAGTCCTGCGCCTACCGGGACCTGCGGCTCTCCGGATACGCGGGCACCCCGACCCGCCATGATCTGGCCACGCTGCGCCTCGCGGACCTGATGCAGGCCTACGGCGAGGTCCTCTCGGGGCGTGGTCCGGCCGACCGGGGGCCGCAGCAGGAGCCGCCGTTCTAGGCGTCTCGTCGATCAAGCGGGATCAGGAGATGACAGACTGACGGCGTGATCGAACCAGCGGAGAACCCGGAGCTGTGGGCGTTCCTCGGCTCCTTGCGGGAGGGGCAGCTCCTCTCCGGGACGGTCGCCGCCATCGAGCCGTTCGGGGTCTTCGTCGCCCTGGACGAAGGGCCCCCGCACCCGCGCTTCCCCGGGGTCGGGTTCCTCACGCTGCCCGAGCTCTCCTGGCGGCGCCTGGACGAGGCGTCGGAGGCCGTTCGGGTGGGGCAGCGCGTCACCTGCGTGTTCCTGCGGTTCGACACGTGGAACGGGGAGGCCCGGCTGTCGCTCAGGGGCACGCGGCCCGACCCCTTCCAGGCGTTCGCCGGGCGCGTCGGGGTGGGGCAGGAGCTGACGGCGCGGGTCGTCGAGCGGCTGCCGTTCGGGCTCCTCGTGGAGGTCGCCGACGGGATCGAGGGGGTGGTCCACGTGAGCGAACTGGCCGCCGACCGGCCGATCCTGAGCGCGACTTCTCGGTGGGTGACGAGATCACGGTGGTCGTCACCGGGGTCGACCGGCAGCGCCGCACGGTGGGCCTGTCCCGGCGGCGGGCCGCGTCCTGACGGAGGTGTGGGTCCGCCGCGCGTGGCCGGCGCATGCCGGATCCGGCCGAACTCCCCTGGCCGAGCACCCCTTTGGGCGGGCCGGGCGGCGATACTGACCGGGACAGGCGTCCCGCCCGCCGAGCCCGGCCGGGGGACGCCGGTGTGTCGTCGCCTCGGAGAGGAGCCGTTCATGACCACGGCGAAGGACCTGTTCATCATCGCCATGGAGGAAGGGTCGGAGCCGGCCGTGGGGCAGGGCGACCTGTCGCTCGCGCTCGCGGGTGCCGAGCTGATCGACCTGCTGGAGGCGGGGGCCGTCACGGTGGACGGTGACGTCGTCGTGCCGGGTGAGCCGGCGGTGCCCGGGGACCGGCTGCTCGCTCGGGCCTCGGAGGAGGTCACCCGGCAGCCGCCCCACGAGACGATCGAGGACTGGCTGTGGCGGCGGGGCCGTGACCTCGCGGCCGGCTACCAGGCCGCGCTGGAGGAGGACGGGGAGCTGACGCGGAAGCGCGGCGGCCGGCTGCCCTTCGGCCCGGAGCGCGTGGAACCGGTCGACGGCCCGGCCCGCCGCCGGGCCATGGGCCGCTGGTCCGGGCGCGAGCCCGTCCTGACCGCCCTCGCCTCGGTCATCGGCATCGGCGACGAGCCGACCGGTGACCGGCCCGGCTTCGAGGAGGAGGGCGTGACGGCCGTGGTGGCCGCCGTGCACGACGCGGTCATGGAACTGGAGGCCGTACGCCAGCGGCGGACCATCGAGAACGCGGCCTTCGCCAACCTCTGGCGCGGCGTCTGAGACCGGGCCGGCGGGGTTCCGTCACCGGCCCCCTGCCCGGGGGCACTCACGGGGGTGCGGGCCCGCGCCGCGGAGGCGGCCGGCCGGTCGCCGTCTCCCGCAGGCCCCGGCGCCCTGAGCGCCGGGGCC
>NZ_JAPSIW010000104.1 GCF_031178505.1 Streptomyces sp.
GCCCCGCGCCACGACCCGGCGCGGGGCCGACGGGGTGGTCGTCCTACTGCGGGTCCGGGCCCGTGGCCACCGGGCGGGTCGGGTCGGAGGACCATTCCGACCAGGAGCCCGCGTAGAGCGCCGCCGGGATGCCCGCGATCTCCAGGGCGAGGACCTCGTGGGCGCCGGAGACGCCGGAGCCGCAGTAGACGCCGACCGGCGTGCTCCCGGCCGCGGCACCCAGGGCGGTGAACCGCGCCCGCAGGGTGTCGGGGTCCAGGAAGCGGCCGTCCCCGGCCACGTTCTCCGTCGTCGGGGCGGAGACCGCCCCGGGAATGTGGCCGCCCACCCGGTCGATCGGCTCCACGTCACCGCGGTACCGCTCCGCCGCCCGGGCGTCCAGGAGCAGCCCCGAGCGGGCCAGGGCCGCCGCCTCGTCGGCGTCGAGCAGGCCGAGCGCGCCCGGCTTCGGCCGGAAGTCGCCCGGTTCCGGGGCGGGGGTCTCGCGGGACAGTTCACCCGTCCAGGCGGCGAGCCCGCCGTCGAGGACCCGCACGTCCGGGTGACCCGCCCAGCGCAGCAGCCACCAGGCGCGGGCCGCGCCCCAGCCGAGCCCGCCGTCGTAGACGACGACCGGCCGCCCCGCCGACACCCCCGCGCGCCGCATCGCGGCGCCGAAGGCCTCCACGTCGGGCAGCGGGTGGCGGCCGCCGGTGCCGGGCGGGCCGGCGAGGTCCGTGTCCAGGTCGACGTACACCGCGCCGGGGAGGTGGCCCGCCTCGTACTCGGGCCGGCCGGGCGGGCCTCCGAGAGTCCACCGGACGTCGAGGAGGACAGGCGGACGCGCACCGGCCGACTCGCTGAGGAGTTCGCTTGCGGAGATGATGGGTGTCATGGGTGCCATCCTCGCGCAGCGGGGCCGCTGCGGAGGAGGAACCCGGCGTCCTTCCCACCGGACCTGCCGCCGGTTCGCGCCGACGGCGCGGGCGGGGCGCGCCGCGCGCCGCCCGGTGCGGCCACCGGTACGGAGTACGGCCACGACCAGGTCCGAGGAGAGAGCGACGATGACCGAGGCGACGCGGCGCCCACCTGGTACACCCTGTTGGGTGAGCCTGATGGTGCACGGGCTTGACTCCACGCTCGAGTTCTACCGCGCGCTGTTCGGATGGGAGTTCGTCCCCGGACCGCAGCAGCTCGGCCCGTACGTCCGGGCCCTCCTGGACGGCAAGGAGGTGGCCGGCATCGGCCAGCTGCCTCCCGACCGGCACCTGCCGATCGCCTGGACGACCTATCTCGCCACCGACGACGCCGACGACACGGCCGAGGCCATCCGCGCCTGCGGCGGCACGGTCGCCGTGGGGCCGCTGGACGCCGCCGACGCGGGCCGGCTCGCCATCTGCTCCGACCCGGCCGGCGCGGTGTTCGGGGTGTGGCAGGCGGAGGCGCACCACGGCACGGCGGCGGCGGGCCCGCCGGGGACCCCGGTGTGGAACGAGCTGCTGACGTACGAGACCTCCTCGGTCGGCAAGTTCTACCGGTCGGTCTTCGGGTACGAGGTCGAGCCGGCCGCCACCGCCGACTTCGACTACGCCACGCTCCACCTGGCGGGCCGGCCGGTCGCCTCCCTGCACGGGGTCGGCAACGCGCTGCCCCGGGACCGGGGCGCGCACTGGATGACGTACTTCGAGGTGGCCGGCACCGACGAGGCCGCGCGGCTGGTCACGGAGCTGGGCGGGCACGTGCTCCGGCCGCCGAGGGACGGCACGGCGGGGCGGCTCGCGCTGGTGACCGACCCCGAGGGCGCGGTCTTCACCCTCGTGCGGTCGGCCGGCGGGAACTGAGACACCGCGTCCCGTCGGCGTCGGCGGACGCCCGCTCCCCCGTCAGCCGCGCCGGGAGCGGACGAGGCCGCGCCGCGGAGGCGGTTCCGGTGCCCGGGGCGGGGCCGCCGGGACCGGGTCCCCGCCGGGCAGGCCGAGCTGCGTCAGCCGTACGGCGTCGAAGTGGGGAGCGATGCCGGGGTCCGCGAGGTGCGCGGCGAGGTACCGCTCGGCCTCGGCCCGCAGTCCCGGATGGCTCTTGGGCCGCATGCAGTAGCCGACGGCGCGGACGAGCGGCGCCAGTGACTCCGGCGCGCGGCCGGGTACGGCGGGCTCCTGCGGCCCCTCCAGGTCGGCGAGGAGCCGGTCGACGAGGGTGAGCGGGACGCGGTTGCTGTTCTCGTACGGGCTGAGGCGTTCGAGCAGCTCGGCGGTGCCCACCCGGGCGACGGGGATCCCGTGGTACACGGCGGCGGTGAGCAGCGCGGTGGAGAAGCAGCCCACGACCAGCCGGGGCCGGCAGCGCGCGAAGAAGGTCTCGGCGAGCAGCGGCCCGCCGAGCACGGTGAGGCGGACCCCGGCCTCCTCGGCCGCCTCGTGGAGGACCTGCGAGTAGCGGACGGGTGCGCTGGGGTGGGGCTTGAAGACGAGGGAGCGGTGGCCGGCCGCGGCGGCCCCGCGCAGCATGCGGACGTGGAGCGCCTCTTCCTCCTCCACGGTGAGGAGCGACAGGGCGGCGAGGTACTGGCCGAGCAGCAGGGCGGTGGGCGCGGCGGCCGCGGCGCGCTCGATCTCCGGGTCGCCGTCCGCCTCCCGCGCGATCTCGGCGAGGACGGCGCGGAAGGCCTCGTCGGGGACCAGTTCCGAGCCGACGCCGTACTCGGTGAGCAGCAGCGGGCGCAGGCCCGGGACCAGGTCGAGGTGGAGGACCCGCCGGACGCGGCAGGCGACGGACTGGGCGAGGTCGTTGCGGGTCGGGCCGTAGCTCATGAGGCCGTCGGCGTAGACGTGGACGGAACTCTCGGGGAAGGTTCCGGCGAGCGCCTTGGCCGGGTTGACCTGGATGGACTCCACGACCAGTTCGACGGGCGCGGTGCCGAGGTCCCAGGCGGTGCGCAGGACGCGCTGCCAGAGCGGGGCCTCCTCGGGCCGGGGGGCCCAGGTGGCGGGGTGGTACGGGTGGATGGTCTCGTTCCAGTCGAGGGTGCCGTCGAAGCGGGCGGCGATCCGCTCGTAGCCGGTCATGTCCTCCAGGCGCAGCGCGGTCTCCGGGATCTCGGCGTTGCGGGAGATGAGCAGGAGGCGGCGGGCGTCCTCGCGGGGGCCGAACTGTCCGGCGTCGAGCGCGGCCGCGACGGTGGCCGCCCCGTAGAGCGTGGACACCTGGAAGATCTGGACCCGGCGGGGGTCTCCGGTGGGGTCGGGAGCCATGGGTCAGGCGGTCCTTCCGGTGTCGCGCAGGCTCCGGAGGAGGGTGCTGCGGGGGGTGTCCATGGTGGCGAGGGTCTCGTCGAGGACCTGCTGGGGCATGCGGTGCAGGGCGTCCGCGACGTCGGCGCGCAGCCGCCGGGCGACCTCGGGCTCGTACCGGCCGGCCTTGTTGACGTGGAAGGCGATCATGGCGCAGTAGGTGCGGACGGCCTTGGGCAGGAAGCGGTCGGCGTCCCGGTCCCGGGACACCTCGTCGAGCAGGAGGTCGTAGGACGGGATGAAATCCAGCTGCCGGTTGTCGGTGATCTGGGTGAGGGAGGTGGTGACGCCGCGCCGGTAGAAGACACCGTGCAGGGAAAGCGCCGCGAACGTGCGGGCGGTGAGATGGAGCCGCCAGATCCAGAGGCGGTCCTCGGCCGTGCGCAGGGAGGTCTCGAATCGTGAGGCGCCGTCCCGGAAGAGTGATCCCCGGTAGATTCCGAAGGGGACGAAGGGATAGTCGACCATGGTCACCATGCTGGCCGGGGAAATGCCGTCCCGGGGGTCCATGACGGTGTCGCGGACCTTGGCCGGGGCGTATTTCACATGCCTTTTGCGGCCCTCCGCGAGGACGTGGTCGGTCCGGGCGAAATCACAGCCGAGCCGGTCCATGCCGGCCACGGCGGCGGCCAGGTGACCGGGGGCGTACCAGTCGTCGCCGTCGAGGAAGGTGAGGTATTCACCGCGTGCCGCGTCGATTCCGGTGTTCCGGGCCTGGGCGACGCCGAGGTTCGTCTCGTGCCGGATGACCGTGGCGTTCGGGACGCGGTCGCGCCAGCGGTCGAGGATTTCCGGGGTGTCGTCCGTCGAGCAGTCGTCGACCAGCAGGAACTCGAATTCCGGGTCCGCGTTGCGGGCGAGACTGCGCAGGGTGTCGGGAGCGTAGGCCCCGACATTGTGGAAGGGGACGACGACGGACAGTTTTGGCACGCGGATTCCCCACACTGAAATCGAACAATCAAACGCCGGTACGGCGGGCAGAGTAATCGGGCTGTTTTCCCGGGGAACGATCCCCGCGTGCACTGCGGGTGAACTCTTGTCGTCCCCGGCGGAAACCGGACCCCGGGGTCACCTCCGCCGGGCCCGCGCGTGGAGGACGGCGGTCAGCGCGAGGGCGAGCAGAGCCGCCGCGCCGACCGCTGTGCCGAGGCGGAGGCCCGGGGGCCGGAAGGAACAGGTGACCGTGGTCGCCCGGCCGTCGAGCGGGACGGCGACGAGGCCCCGGTGGTCGCGCGCGGGTGCGGGTCCGGTGTCTCCGGCGGCGCAGTGCCAGCCGGAGATGCGGGGGGCCGCGAGCACGGCGATGCCGGTACTGCCCGGCGGGAGTTCCGCGGTGACGGTGTGTCCGGTGGCGCGCACCCGGGTGGCGCCGGTGGCGGTCAGTTGCCGTACGGCGGCGTCCAGGCGCTCCCGGACCAGGCATCCGACCGCCTGCGCGGGCAGCCGCGCCTTCTCGCCCGTCCTCGTGTCGGCCTTGGCCTTCGGGTCGGGGCGCAGGGCGATCCGTACGGCGCCGGAGGCCGGGACCGCGCCGAGGGGCCGCATCGGGGCGCGGACGGCGGGCGGCCTGCCGTCGAAGTCCACGGGTCCGTCCCCGGCGTCGAGGGCGGCCGTGCCGTGGAACTCGGGGGCCCAGAACCAGACTTCCGAGCCGGCCGGGCAGCGCGCCGTGAGGGTGCGGCCGGTGCGCCGGACGGCCGGTAGCTCGTACACCGGGGCCCCGAGGAGCAGTTCCTGGTTGCGGAAGGCGGAGTCGCCGGGGGCCGTGGTGGCCGGGTGCGGGGCGGGGCGGACCGTCACCAGCGGGGGCACCGGCGTCGTGGTCGTGGTGATCGCGGCCGTGGGCGGCCGGTCCTGGCGCAGCGGGCCGATGGGCCGTGAACGCATCCGGGTCCCGATGGAGAAGAGGGCGTCGGTCACCGGGTTGTCGAGCGTGACCGGGTGCCGGCCCTTCGCGTAGAAGCCGAAGCCCAGGCCGGAGAGGGTGGCGGAGGTGGTGGCGGAGGTGAGGCTGCTGTAGACGTCGGCGCCCTGCCCTCCGACGAGGAGGGTGTCGTTGCCGCCGGGCACTTCGCCCGGATCGGTGCGGTACCGGGGCCAGGCGTCCGCGCGGGCCACCTCGGCGGCCATCTCCGCGTGCCAGGGGCCGAGCGGCGGGGCCCAGGAGACCTCGCTCCGCTGCTGCTCCTCGATCCGCTTGCCGGTCACGGCGGTCTCGCCGGTCTGGGCGGCGAGGAGCAGGAGCACGGCCAGGGCGGGCAGCAGGCGGGCGCCGGACCGGGAGGGCGGTACGGCGTCGGGGCGGGTGTCCGCTCCGGTCCGGGTGCCGCGCCACCGGCCGGCGGGGAGGGCGAGGAGCGCGGCGCCGAGAGCCGCGAGCAGGGTCGCGGCGAGGACCGGGAAGGTCCACCGGTCGATGTCGGCACTCCCCCTGCCCGCCCAGGCCAGTGCGCCGAACAGCGCGCCGCCCGCGAGGAGCGCCACCGGGCGGGGCGCGCCACCGGCCACCGACAGCCAGGCCGCGATGACGAGCAGGCCGCAGAGGACGAAGGTCTGGCGGTACGGGATGCCGTTGGGCGAGGCGCCCGCGTGCCAGAGCAGATGGGTGGGTTCCCACTGGAGGGAGAGGGTGACGAGGAGGACGGCCGCCGTCCAGCCGGCCCGGACGCGCGGGGCGACGGCCCGCTGGAAGGGCAGGGCCAGGGCGAGGAGGAGGGAGGGTGTGCCGATGAACAGGGCGGGGGTCGCCACGCTCGCCGTGGCCGGCAGGAAACGGGCGAACAGGTCGGTCCAGGCGGCGGGCGCGAACGTGGTCGCCGGGGTGGGGTCGGCGCCCTTCGTCGCGAGGAAGACGACCGTGACCAGGGGCGCGGCCAGCCCGATGCCGATGAGGACGCTCCGGGCCGCCCGCAGCAGTCCGGCGAGCCGCTCCCGGGCGGCGGGGCCGTCCGGGTCGGTGGTGAGGAGACGGACGGTGAGAACGACGGCGGCGCCGACGGTGGCCATGTAGGCGGTGTAGAAGTTCGCGATCCACGCGAGCGCGACGACGAGCGGACCGAGGACGGGCCGGCGCCCGCTCCTGGCCCACTCCCCCACCAGGCAGAGCAGCGGGAAGGCGATGAGGCCGTCGAGCCACATCGGCACCGAGGCGCCGTAGTTGAAGGTCCAGCCGGAGAGGGCGTAGGCGGTGCCCAGGAGGGCGGCGACCGGCCAGGGGCCCGGTCGCAGGCGCAGGAGCAGCGCGGTGGCCGCGGCGCCGGCGGCCATGATCTTGAGGGCGGTGACCACGTACAGCGCGGTCTCGATCCGGTCCGCCGGGAAGACGACGACGAGCAGGTCGAAGGGGCTGCTCAGGTAGGTGCCGATGTCGCCGAGGAAGTTGGAGCCGAAGCCGGAGTTCCAGTTGAGGAAGGCGTCACCGTGGCTCTCCCCGAGGAGCACCTTCCGCCAGTAGGCGTGGTACGGCAGGTACTGCTGGCCCAGGTCGACGATGTTCCTGGTGACCGGCCCGAACGGGGCGGTGCGGGAGAGGGCGGTGGCGAGGCAGAACAGCACGCCGCTCAGCAGGGCGGCGACCGCGGGGCCGACCCTCGGCGGGCCGCTCGCCCGGCCCCGGGCCGTCACCGCGCCGCGCGCCGCGTCCTCCCGCACCCCGCCCGGCTCACCGTCGTCGTCCTCGTCGGGCACGGTCGGGGCGGCGGGACGCACACATCCTCCAGGGGTCGCACGGCGCGGATGACGCCCGGAGGCGGGTCGTCACGGGCCGACGGCCATTACCGCCGAGCCGGGCGACCCGCAACCGATCGCCGGGCCGTCTTCCGGTGACCCCCGGGTGAACTCCCGGTGCGGGTACGGGACCTGCGGTCCCTGGCACGTGCCCCGAGCGTCACCGATCCGGCGGCCGTCAGGAGGGGGTGACCGGCAGGACGTCCGGGGAGAGCGCGCCCGCGCGGGCCGAGGCGCTCGTCATCCGCTTGCGGTGGTGGCGGCGGCAGAGCACCTCGTAACCGACCTCCTCCGTGGGCCGGTTCACATCGCCGACGACGACCTGTTCGCCCTCCACGACCATCTCGCCGCCGACC
Source organism: Streptomyces sp. (assembly GCF_031178505.1). GTDB lineage: Bacteria > Actinomycetota > Actinomycetes > Streptomycetales > Streptomycetaceae > Streptomyces > Streptomyces gulbargensis. The sequence continues at coordinate 7,352 of NZ_JAPSIW010000104.1, forward strand.
GTGCGGGCGTTGTGGGTGGCACGGGCGCCGCACCAGCACAGGGCCTCGACCTGGAGCTGCTCGATGCGGTCCGCCAGTTCGATGAGCCGCTGCGAGCCGGGGAAGAGCTTGGTCCGGAAGTCGGTGGTGATGCCGAAGGCGAAGACGTCGAGCCCGAGGTCGTCCACGATCCGGGCGAGCTGGTCGATCTGCTCCGGGGCGAGGAACTGCGCCTCGTCCACGATCACGTAGTCGGCCTTGCCGCCCTTGGAGAGTTCACCGACCAGGTAGGCGTAGAGGTCCATGCCCTGGCCCGCCTCGACCGCCTCCGTCACCAGGCCGAGCCGCGAGGACAGCTTGCCCTCGCCGGCCCGGTCGTCCCGGGTGAAGATCACGCCCTGCAGCCCGCGGGCGGACCGGTTGTGTCCGATCTGGAGAGCCAGTGTGCTCTTTCCGCAGTCCATCGTTCCGGAGAAGAACACCAGCTCGGGCATGACGGGTCGGGACCTTTCAGGTCGTCGGGATCAGGTGGGGGGACGGGGGGTGCTCAGGAACGGACTTCGAGGAGCGGGACGAACTGCTCGGCGGGGGTCATCGAGCCGTGCATGCCGACCATCGCCGACTCGTGGGGCTCGCTGACCGAGGCGGTGATCGCCACGTCGTCCAGCGCCGCGGCGGCGACCACGTCACCGATGCGGCCGTGGACGCGCTCGTCGATCTCGTCGCCGAACCAGCCGAGGGCGATCGCCTCGTCCCGGCTCGCCACCCAGAACTGCTCGCCGAGGACCTCGCGCCAGCAGGTGAGGACGTCCGCCTCGGCGCCGGGCACGGCGTAGACGTGGCGGGCACGTCCCTCGCCGCCGAGGAGGGCGACGCCGGCGCTCAGCTCCCAGTCCTCGTCGAAGTCGATGCGGTGGTCGTCCCCCTCGGGAATGTCGACCATGCCGTGGTCGGCGGTGACGTAGAGGGCGGAGCGCGGCGGCAGCTGCTCGGCCAGCCGCTGGACCAGCCGGTCCACGAACATCAGCTGGCCGCGCCAGGCGTCGGAGTCGATGCCGAACCGGTGTCCCGCGCCGTCGAGCTCGCTGTAGTAGGTGTAGACGAGGGAACGGTCCCCGCCCGCCAGCTGCTCGGCCGCGCAGTCCATGCGGTCCTCGCCGGAGAGCTGCCCGTGAAACGTTCCGCCGCTCAGCGCGATCTTGGTGAGCGGGGTGTCGGAGAAGATGGGCGACGAGACCTGGGCGGTGTGCACGCCCGCCTCGTGGGCGAGCCGGAAGATCGTGGGGTACGGCTGCCAGACGTGCGGCGCGGTCCACGGCTTCCAGCGGAGCTGGTTCATCAGCTCGCCGCTCTCGGGGTTGCGGACGGTGTATCCGGCGAGCCCGTGCGTGCCGGGGTAGCGGCCGGTGCCGACGGAGGCCAGGGAGGCCGCGGTCGTGGCGGGGAACCCGGCGGTGACCGGGCGGCCGGTGCCGCCGCGCGAGGAGCCGAGGAGCGAGGTGAGGTACGGGGCCTCGTCCGGGTGGGCCCTGAGCTGCTCCCAGCCGAGCCCGTCGATCAGGAAGACGCAGTTCCGGTCGGCCGGGGTCAGCTCCTGGATGCGGGGCTCGAAGCCGGACACGCCCTGGCCGGCGACGAGCGTGGGCAGCAGGTCACCGAGGGAACCGTAGGCGTACTCCGGTACGGGCGCGGTCTCCGGGGCGAGCGGAACCGGGTCGTCGGGCCAGCCGTGGGAGGGGGCCGTGGGCTGCACCATCAGCGGGCGGCCACGGTGGCTTCGGAGAGCGCCTGGGCGAAGGCGAGCGTCTGCCGGACGGTGTCCGGGCCGTCGCCGGCGTCGCTCACCCGGAGGCTGAGGTCGTCGGCGGTGGAGTTGCCGGTGTAGCCGTGGTCGGCGTCGCAGTTGGGGTCGCCGCAGGCGGCGGGCTCCAGGTCGATGCGGGAGACGGCTCCCCAGCCGATGGTGAGGACCACCTCGCGGGGCAGGGTGCCGGGGGTGTAGGACTCCGGGTTGGCGACCACACGGCTGACCACGACCGACGAGATCCGGTCGAGCTTCACGGACTCGGTGGAGGTCGTGGCGTAGGGGGTCGGGGAGCTGTTGTCGGCGGCCTGCTCGTCGGTGTGGCTGACGATGAAGCGGCTCGGCGTCAGGACGAGGACGGTGACGTGGCGCCGGACCTCGTTGGAGTCGAAGGTGGTCTCCTGGTGCACCACGTACGACGCGACGGCCTCGCCGCCGACGGCGGCCTCCACCGCCTCGGCCACGAGGGCCGGGTAATAGCCGCTGCGCTCGATCGCCGCGCGCAGCCCCTGGGTCGTCGTACCGGTCTTCGCCATGGACTCCATCCTAATCCGTGGGCAGGGGCCTCTCGGCCGGTTGCGCGGGCGGTGGGGGCCGTTCCCCCGGGCGGACGCTGTGACATCCGACTCCCCGCCGGGGCGGCGGCCCGGGGCGACCGGGGCGGCGGCGCTCAGTAGCTCGGCAGACTGCGGGGGCCGAGGTCCGTCCGCGGCGGGGGCGGGGCGAGGCGGACGGTGGCGCCGAGGACGGAGAGCCCGCGGGGGGCCACCACGACCGGCTCCAGGGAGACCGCGACGACCTCGGGGTGGTCGTCGACCAGCCGGGACACGCGCAGGAGCAGCTCCTCCAGGGCCGGGGTGTCGACGGGGGCGGAGCCGCGCCAGCCGAAGAGGAGCGGGGCGGTCCGGATGGACCGGACCAGCTCGGCGGCGTCCCGGTCGGTGGCCGGAACCAGCCGGTGGGCCGTGTCCCCGAGGAGTTCGGAGGCCGCGCCCGCGAGCCCGAAGGAGAGAACGGCGCCGACGGCCGGGTCGATGGCCGAGCGGACGACGGTGTCGACGCCCCTCGGGACCATGGCCTGGACGACGGGTTGCAGCTCCTCCGGCTTGCCGAGGACCTCGGTCAGCTCTGCGTAGGCGGTGCGGAGCTGCTCCTCGTTCGCCAGGTCGAGCCGCACCCCGCCGAGGTCGGGGCGGTGGCGCAGGTGTGGGGCGGTCGTCTTGAGGGCCACCGGATAGCCGAGGCGGGCGGCCGCGGCGACGGCGGCGTCGGGGGTGGGCGCGGGCAGGGCGGTCAGGACGGTGATCCCGTACCGGGCGAGAAGTTCCGCGGCCTGTGCGGCGCCGAGGGTGATGCCCGGGCCGTCCTCGGTCGCCTCGGCGAGGCCCCGCGCGATGAGCGCGGCGGCCCCCGACTCGTCGATGTCCTCGTACTCGGGCACCCGCCCCGGCTCGGCGGCCTGCCGGCGCCACTGCCCGTACCGCACGGCCTCGGCGAGCGCGCGTACGGCCCGCTCGGCGGCGGGGTAGGCAGGGATCGTACGGCACTCGGCCCCGTCGGTCCCGGCGTCGGGGCCCCCGGTCCCGGGCGCGGCGGCCTCCGTCTCGCGGGGCCCGGCCGCCGGGGAGGTCCCGTCCACCCGGGCGACACCTCCCGCGTGCGCCACCGGCCGCGCCGCGTGAAGGCCGGAGCCGGCACCCGTAGGGGAGGCCGAACCCGCGCCGGCGGCCGTGCCCGCACCGGAGCCCGGGCCCGCGGCCGTACCGGATTCCCCGGCCGCGCCCGTACGGGAGCCGGGGGCCTCGCCCCCCGGGGGCACGGCTGCCGCTCCCCCGCCGTCCGGGCGGCCCGGGGCCGGCGGGCGGGTGCTCGTGGCGGCGGCGAGGGCGTCCGCGAGGGCGCCCATCTCGACGTGGACGACGACCACCGGCTTGGCCGCGCCCGGGACGGAGGCGACGGCCTCGCGGAGGGCGGCGGCCAGGGTCTCGCCGTCACCCGACTCGGTGGCGCCGTTCTCCCCCACCCAGGGGATCGCGGTCACGACGACCGCGTCGCTCGTCTCGTCCGCCAGCGCCGCCGCGAGCGCGTCCCGGAAGTCGGCCGGGCCCGCCGCGGTCGTCAGGTCGAGGGGCCGCAGCGGGCGCAGCCCCTCCGTCAGGCAGGCGTCGTACGTGAGGAGGCCGAGGGACTCCGAGTTGCCGAGGATCGCCACCCGGGGCCCGGCCGGCAGCGGCTGGGCGGCGAGGAGGAGGCCCGCGTCCACGAGCTCGGTGACGGTGTCGACGCGGATCACCCCCGCCTGGCGCAGCAGCGCCGAGACGGTGGCGTGCGGGACGCGGGTGACCGGCACGCGGTGGCCGGGCGGGGCGCTGCCGCTGTGCCTGGCCCCCTTGACGACGACGACCGGCTTGGCGGCGGCGGTGCGGCGGGCCAGCCGGGTGAACTTGCGGGGGTTGCCGATGGACTCCAGATAGAGGAGGACGACATCGGTGCCGGGGTCGTCGTACCCGTGCTGGAGGAAGTCGTTCCCGGAGACGTCGGCGCGGTTGCCGGCGGAGATGAAGGAGGACAGGCCCGCGCCGCGCCGGTGGAGTCCGGCGAGGAGGGCGATCCCGATGGCGCCCGACTGGGCGAAGAGGCCGATCCGGCCGGTGGCCGGCATCTGGGGGGCGAGCGAGGCGTTGAGCCGGACGTCCTCGGCGGTGTTGATGATTCCGAAGGCGTTGGGGCCGATGATCCGCATCCCGTAGGAGCGGGCCTGGCGGACGAGGGCGCGCTGGCGCTCCCGGCCGGCCGGGCCGCTCTCGGCGTATCCGGCGGAGAGCACGACCAGACCCCGGACGCCGTGCTCGCCGCAGTCGGCGACGGCCTCGGGGACCCGCTCGGCGGGGACGGCGACGATCGCGAGGTCGACCGGTTCGCCGATGGCGGCGACGGAGGGGTGGGCGGGGACGCCGTCGAGCCGGTCGGGCCCGTCGGTGAGCGCGGCGTTCACCGCGTACACCCGTCCGGTGAAACCGCTGTCGAGCAGGTTGCGCAGGACGGTCCTGCCGACGCCGCCGGGGGTGCGTCCGGCGCCGACGACGGCGACGGACCGGGGGGCGAGGAGCCGCTGCACCGAGCGGGCCTCGGCGCGCTGCTCGCGGGCGCGCTGGACGGCGAGGGAGCGATCGGTGGGTTCGAGGTCGAGGTGGAGGCGGACGGAGCCGTCCTCGAAACTCCGCTTCTGGGTGTAGCCCGCGTCCGTGAACACCTTGATCATCTTGGTGTTGGCGGGCAGGACCTCGGCGGCGAAGCGCCGGATGCCGCGCTCGCGCGCGACGGCCGCGATGTGTTCGAGCAGGGCGGAGGCGACCCCGCGCCCCTGGTGCGCGTCCTGGACGAGGAAGGCGACCTCGGCCTCGTCGGCGGGAGCGGAGGCGGGCAGCCCCTGGGCGTTGATGCGGTCGTAGCGCACGGTGGCGATGAACTCGCCGCCCACGGTCGCGGCGAGACCCACCCGGTCCACGAAGTCGTGGTGGGTGAAGCGGTGGACGTCCTTGGCGGAGAGCCGGGGGTAGGGCGCGAAGAAGCGGTAGTACTTCGACTCGTCCGAGACCTGCTCGTAGAAGCTGACCAGCCGTTCGGCGTCGGCGGCGGTGATGGGCCTGATGCGTGCGGTCCCGCCGTCGCGCAGGACCACGTCCGCCTCCCAGTGGTCCGGGTAGACGTGCTCCGGCGCCGCCGGTGCTGCCTGCCGTGCCGCCGCTTCCGGCTCTTCCGACGCGCTCTGCATGGGGCAAGCGTACGGCCGGGGTACGACAGTGGCACCGGTCGCGCGGCAGGGGAGTGCCGTGCAAGGTGGGGAGGGCCGGGCGGCGGCCCGCGCGGGGCCGGGCCCTGCGCGAGCACCTCGCATCCCGTGAGACACTGGTCTAGACAACCCGCTTGAGACTTGAAGGGCAACACCATGGCTGAGCGCCGCGTCAACGTCGGCTGGGCCGAGGGCCTGCACGCCCGCCCCGCCTCCATCTTCGTCCGTGCCGCCATGGCCTCCGGCGTTCCGGTGACGATCGCCAAGGCCGACGGCAACCCGGTGAACGCCGCGTCCATGCTCGCGGTGCTCGGCCTGGGCGCCCAGGGCGGCGAGGAGATCGTGCTCGCTTCGGACGCCGAGGGCGCCGAGGCCGCTCTGGACCGTCTCGCGAAGCTGGTGGCCGAGGGTCTCGAGGAGCTTCCCGAGACCGTCTGAGCCCGGCGCGGGTCCACCCGCCGCTCAGCACGTGGCCGCGAAGGGCCGGGGTCCGCTCATGGGCACCCCGGCCCTTCGCGTATGCGCGCCCGCGTCCGGGCCGCCTTCACCGCGGGGCGACCGCACCGAATTCACTTCGCAATCCTGCCGCTTTTCGAGCAGCAC
>NZ_JAPSIW010000734.1 GCF_031178505.1 Streptomyces sp.
GCCCGGCACGGCGAGTGCTCCGGGGGAATGATCCCGGCCGGATCACCGGCCCCGCGATGATCACCCTCCGTAACAATCCCGCAATGCGCGGCCGAGGTGCCCCCGTCCGCCCGTCCGTCCGCTGGCACCGCGCCCGCTGTCCGATATCCGGAGACCCCTCTCAGGGCGCCGTCAGGAGCATGATCCGCTCAAGCCCCTTAGCGGAACTGCGGGTTCTCAGTATGTGAACACCGCACTACCGACCGCTGTGCCCGCATTTGCCCACCGCTTGCACACGGCATCCGCCCGTCGGCATAACAAGACAGTCACATCATGACCTCGGCGCTCCCCGCCGTTCCCCAGCTGCGCCTAGAGTCACGGCCAGTCACCGCGCCGCCGGGCGCCTGCACTGCACGGCCCCGCTCGACCCCGTACGGCCCGGCATCGAAAACGGCACCTCCAGCTTCACGCTTCACGGCACCGCCTCAGCTCGAGGGGGCCGCGCCAGGGAAAGGATTCTTCGTGCGACACCGTTCACTGCTCATCCTCACCAGCGTTCTCACCACCGGAGCGCTCACCCTCACCGCCTGCGGTTCGCGCGACGACAAGGGCGGCTCCGGCGGCGGTGACGGCAACGGCGGCGGTGGCACGACCGTCGTCATCGGCGTCGACGCACCGCTGACCGGCTCGCTCTCCGCGCTGGGCCAGGGCATCAAGAACTCGGTGGACCTGGCGGTCAAGACCGCCAACAAGAACAACGAGGTCCCCGGCGTCACGTTCAAGATCGAGGCCCTGGACGACCAGGCCGTCCCCGCCTCCGGCCAGGCCAACGCCACGAAGCTGGTCGGCAACAAGGACGTCCTCGGCGTCGTCGGCCCGCTGAACTCCGGCGTCTCCCAGCAGATGCAGGGCGTCTTCGCCGCCGCCAACCTGGCCCAGGTCTCCCCGGCCAACACCAACCCGGCGCTCAGCCAGGGCGACAACTGGGGCAAGGGCGAGTTCAAGCGCCCCTTCAAGACCTACTTCCGCACCGCCGCCACCGACGTGGTCCAGGGCAAGTTCGCCGCCCAGTACCTCTTCAAGGACGCCGGCAAGAAGAAGGTCTTCGTCGTCGACGACAAGCAGACCTACGGCGCCGGTCTCGCGGCGATCTTCTCCGCCGAGTTCAAGCGCCTCGGCGGCCAGGTCGTCGGCACGGACCACGTGACGGTCAAGGAGACCGACTTCTCCTCCACCGCCGACAAGGTCAAGTCCTCCGGCGCCGACTCCGTCTACTTCGGCGGCCAGTACCCCGAGGGCGGCCTGCTCTCGGACCAGATCAAGAAGACCGGCGCCAAGATCCCCGTCATGGGCGGCGACGGCATCTACGACCCGGCCTTCATCAGCGCCTCCGCCGAGGCCAACGACGGTGACCTGGCCACCTCGATCGGCTACCCGGTCGAGAAGCTCGACACCGCCAAGAAGTTCATCGCGGACTACAACGCGGGCGGCTACAAGGACCCGTACGCGGCCTACGGCGGCTACTCCTACGACGCCGGCTGGGCGATCGTCCAGGCCGTCAAGTCCGTCGTCCAGGCCAACGGCGGCAAGCTGCCGTCCGACGCCCGCGCCAAGGTCACCGACGCCCTGGGCAAGGTCTCCTTCGACGGTGTGACCGGCAAGGTCTCCTTCGACGAGTACGGCGACACCACCAACAAGCAGCTCACGGTCTACAAGGTCCAGGGCGGCAAGTGGATCGACGTCAAGAGCGACACCTTCAACCAGTAGTCATCGCCCCGGCGGCCGGCCGGGAACCCCGTTCCGCCTGATCCACACCGCGCGAGGGCGCAAACAGCGCCCTCGCGCGGAGTCTTATCCGACAAGCTCATCGGAGGCCTGCGGTGCACGAACTGCCGCAACAGCTGGCCAACGGCCTGGCCCTCGGTGCTCTCTATGGCCTCATCGCCATCGGGTACACCATGGTCTACGGCATCGTCCAGCTCATCAACTTCGCCCACGGCGAGATCTTCATGATCGGGGGCTTCGGAGCCCTCACCACCTACACCGCTCTCCCGAGCGGAACGTCCCTGCTGGTGGCGATACCGCTCATGATCGTCGGTGGCGCGATAGCCTCCGTGGCCGTCGCCACCGCCGCCGAGCGGTTCGCGTACCGGCCGCTGCGCGGCGCGCCCCGGCTCGCGCCGCTCATCACCGCGATCGGTCTGTCCATCGCGCTCCAGCAGCTGGTCTGGCAGTTCTACCCGGACGCCAAGAAGGCCGTGAGCTTCCCCGAGTTCACGGGTGAGTCGTTCCAGATCTTCGGGAACCTCGCGATCCAGCGCGCCGACGCCTTCGTGCTCGTGCTCGCCCCGCTGTGCATGCTCGCCCTCGGCCTCTTCGTCTCCAAGAGCCGCAGCGGCCGCGCCATGCAGGCCACCGCGCAGGACCCGGACACCGCGAAGCTGATGGGCATCAACACCGACCGCATCATCGTCATGGCCTTCGCCATCGGTGCCGCGTTCGCCGCCGTCGCCGCCGTCGCGTACGGCGTCGACAAGGGCCAGATCAACTTCGAGATGGGCTTCATCCTCGGCCTCAAGGCCTTCACCGCGGCCGTCCTCGGCGGCATCGGCAACATCTACGGAGCGATGATCGGCGGCGTCGTCCTCGGCATCGCCGAGTCCCTCTCGATCGCCTACATCGAGGACATCCCCGGCATGCAGCAGCTCGGCGGCGGCGCCTGGGCCAACGTGTGGGCCTTCGTCCTCCTCATCCTCGTGCTCCTCGTACGGCCGCAGGGCCTGCTGGGCGAGCGCGTCGCGGACAGGGCGTGAGCACCATGACGAACACCTCCACCGAGACCACCCAGGTCATCGCGCTCCCCGAGGCCACCGCCCGCGCGATCACGATGGCCGGCGCCGTCGTCACGATCGCCTCCGCTTTCCTCGCCTGGACCTGGACCGATGCCTTCCCCGGTGATCTCACCGTGTACGGGTACCCGGCCGCCCTCCAGATGCTGACTGTCATCGGAGGCGCCCTCACTCTTCTCTTCGCTGTCACCGGTTACGGAATCCGCGGCCTCGGCTGGGTCAATCCGTCGGGTGGCAACAACGCGACCTTCTTCGCGGCCCTCGGCTCGCTCGCCACCACCCTCTACACGCTCATCGCGATCGCGATCGAACTGGGTGGGCTGGCCAACCTGGAGCCGGGCGGTGGCGTCGCCGCGGTCGGTGTGATCACCGCGTTCATCGGCACACTCGGCCTGCCGCTCGACCGCAAGAAGCGGGAGGATCTGCCGCGCTTCAACTGGCTCCTCGCGATCATCTTCGGTTTCGCGCTTTACGCCCTCTACCGCCGCATCCGTCTCGGGCGCGCGGAGCGCAAGCCCGCCCCCGCCAAGCCGCTGCCCTCCTGGGCCGAGATCCTGGTCATCGTCGCGGTCTTCGCGCTCGGTCTCTTCGTCGTCACCTTCGGCATCGACAC
>NZ_JAPSIW010000105.1 GCF_031178505.1 Streptomyces sp.
CTCCGGCCACGGCGCCACCGTCTTCCTCACCACCCAGTACCTGGAGGAGGCCGACCGGCTCGCCGACCGCGTCGCCGTCCTCGGAAAGGGCCGCCTCCTCGCCGCAGGCACCCCCGCCGCGCTCAAGACCCGCTGGGGCGCCCACCGCCTCGACCTGGTCCTGCGCGACCGGAGCGCCTACCTGCGGCTGAGCGGCCGGGCCGTCACCCGCGACCCGGCGACCCTCACCCTCGGCGTCGCCACCGACGGCAGCGCCGCGCACGTCCGGGCCCTGCTCGACGAACTCGACCCCGGGCGGCGGGACATCGAACGCTTCGGCCTGCACACCGCCACGCTCGACGACGTCTTCCTCCGCCTCACGTCGGCGGACCCCGGCACGGCCGGCCCGGCCGGCCCCGCACCGCACGCGCACACCCCCGACCCCGACCAGGAGACCGGCCATGTCCCTGCCTGACACCCTCGGCGCCAGGCCGCTGACCGCCACCGCGACCCTCGCGGGCCGCGGCATCCGCCTCGGCCGCCGCACCGTCGACGCCCTGCTCACCTCGGTCATGCTGCCGGTCCTGCTGATGCTGGTCTTCGTCCACCTCTTCGGCGGAGCCATCGACACCGGCACCCGGTACGTCACCTACGTCGTCCCCGGCGTCCTCGTCCTCTGCGCCGGCTTCGGCGCGGCGAGCACCGCCGTCTCCGTCAGCGAGGACATGAAGCGCGGCGTCGTGGACCGCTTCCGCACCCTCGACGTCGGCGGCGTCCCGTTCCTCGCCGGGCACGTCGTCGCCGCCGTCGCCCGCAACGCCCTCGCCACCGCCCTGGTGTTCGGCGTCGCCTTCCTCACCGGGTTCCGGCCCGAGGCCACCCCGGCGGGCGGGCTCGCGGCGATCGGCCTGCTGCTCGCCTTCCTCACGGCCGTCTCCTGGCTGTCGGCGGCGGCGGGCCTGCTCACCAGGACGCCCGAGGCGGCCGGCGCGGTCACCTTCGTGATGATGTTCCTGCCGTATCCCAGCAGCGCGTTCGTGCCCATCGACACGATGCCCGGCTGGCTGCACGGCTTCGCCGCGCACCAACCGGTGACGCCGCTCATCGAGTCGATGCGCGGTCTGCTCCTGGACCGGCCGGTGGGCGCGGACCCCTGGATCGCGCTGGCCTGGTGCGCCGGACTCCTGGCCCTGGCGCTCGCCTCCTCCGGCTTCCTCTTCCGCCTCAGGACCCGCTGACGGGCCCCCGCCCCGGAGGGACCCCTCAGAAGATGTCGGGCGAGAACGGCCGCAATGGGGTACGGAACAGCAGCTCGGCGCGCCGGGCGGCGCCCGGCGTCAGCTCCTCGACCCGCCCGAGCCGGGCGAGCCGGACGGCCGACTCGTCACCCCAGGCCAGGGGCCCGAGCCCGGCCACGTCGAGCGCGAGGTCGGCGGGTCCGGCGCTCGTACGGACGCAGTCGGCGCCCTCGGGCGAGGCGTCGAGCCGGTAGCGCCCGCCCGCGAACCCGTCCCCGTCCCGCACCTCGATCACCAGGCTCTCCGTGACCGGGTACGTCCGCCCCTCCAGGACCCGGACGACGTCCAGGACCCGCACCCACAGCATGTCCGCGTGCGTCAGGATCCGCGCCGCCCTCGGGTCGGGCAGCAGCAGGGGCAGCGGGTCGTCGGGCGCCCGGTGACCGGAACGGACGGTGGCCACCCAGTCGAGGGAGCAGAGGTACCTCCACAGGGCGCGCTCGGCGGCCGGCGTCACCGCGATCAGGTCGCTCACGGACGCGGTGTTGGACGGCTGCTTGCCGTCGCCCCACTTGTCGTCGGCGGTGTAGGCGGCATAGCCCTCGACCTCACCGGAAGCCGACCGGTACACCGCGTAGAACGGCTCCGTCCACGGATCCAGATGGTGTCCGAGACCGGTGCCCACGTCCCACCCGCGCGGCGTGCGGTCGGTGACCCCGGCCCGGACGGCGGCGAGCCGGCGGTGCACCCCGGGGCCGATCTTCCGGATCTCCTCGCCGTCGGAGAGCTCGATCCGGCCCCCGTCCTCCGGGCGGCCGGTACGGCGCGGGTCGAGCCCGGCCCGGCGCACCTCCACGCTCCATTCGGTGGTCCAGCTCGCCGGGCCGAAGCCGAACCGCCCGTAGATCGGGTACTCGGCGGCGATCAGGGTGGCGATCGCGTCACCCCGCTCCCGCGCCGCCGCCAGGTCGGCGCTCATCATCCGGCTCAGCAGGCCCTGGCGCCGGTGTGTCGGGGAGACGGTGACCTGGGTGATCGCGTCGGCGGTGAGGGAGCCGCCGCCGACCGTGCTGACCTCCTGCCGGAAGGAGCGGAGGGTGGCGACGGTACGGCCCCGGTCGAACGCCCCCAGTGTCCGGCCGAGGTCGACGTGCGGCAGCCGGTCCGCGACCAGCTCCTCGGACACCACGGGGGGCCGCAGGAATCCGGTGTGCAGGGCCCGCACCCAGTCGGGATACTCGGATTCCGTCACGGCGCGTACGTCGACAGTCATCCCTTGACCCTACGAAACGCCCGGACGGCCCCGCACCCGAGTTTCCGCCCGCCCACGGGGGCCGAGCGCCGGGCCCGGGCTTCCCGGGGAAGCCGAGGCCTCACCCCCGCCTCACGCCAGCAGGTCGTCGACCTGGGCCTCGCCCTCCCGGTAGCGGCGGGCGATCTCGGCCCCGCAGTCGTCGGCGGTCCGCTGGAGGGACTGCCGGCGGCGGGAGATCTGCTGCTCGTACCCGGCCAGCCGGCCCATCGCCGCGTGCAGTTCCTCGTCCGTCCGCGCCGACAGGTCCGACAGCTCGACCTCCGACAGCATCTCGGCCGCGAGCCGCCGGTACTCCTCGCCCCGGGGCGTCGACAGCGTGACGTGCCGGGCGGAACTGCGGTGCCGGGACGGCACGTCGGCCAGGATCTCGGAGAGCCGGTCGAGCACCGGGGCCTCGGGGTCCGCGCGCCGGCCCGGCGCCTCCGGATCGGCGCGCCGCGCCAGCTCCGCCCGCAGGATGTCGATCCGGCCCTGGAGCATCCTCCGCACATAGCTGAGATCGGCCTCGTCGCCCTGCGCCTCGCGGCGCAGCGCCCGCAGCTCCGGCAGCCGGAGCGTGCCGAGGTCCGGCCGCCCCGCCCCGTCCGGCGGTGCCGGCTCGGCACCGCGCTGCGCGGGCGGCCGTACGACGGAGGAACCGCCGACGCGGGTCAGCGGTACGGGACCGGACGACATCGGCCCGCTGCCAGGTGCACTCATGAGAATCGTCCCCTCGACCGGTGCGGGGGCGCACCGCCTGACACGCATCGTGCCACCCGCACCCGGGGCGGTGCAGTCGCTCTGCACCCGTTCGGCCCTCCCCATGTCAGTCGGTAGGTTGGTGCGCATGAGAGCGGTGGTGCAGAGGGTGGACGGTGCGAGCGTCGTCGTCGCAGGGGAGACGGTGGGTGAGATCACCGGTGAGGGGCTGTGCGTCCTGGTCGGGGTGACCCATGACGACACGCCGGAAAAGGCCGCCCAATTGGCCAGAAAACTCTGGTCCGTCCGGGTATTGGAGGGCGAGAAGTCCTGCTCCGACGTGAACGCCCCGCTCCTCGTGATCTCCCAGTTCACCCTCTACGGAGACGCCCGCAAGGGCCGCCGGCCCACCTGGAACGCCGCCGCCCCCGGCCCCGTCGCCGAGCCGCTCGTGGACGAGGTGGTGGCCCGGCTGCGCGACCTGGGCGCGCACGTGGAGACGGGCCGCTTCGGAGCGGACATGCGCGTCTCGCTCACGAACCACGGCCCGTTCACGGTGCTTCTGGAGGTCTGAACCCGGGGAGGACGCTGCTGGAGGTCCGGGCCCCGGGCGGCTCAGGGCTCGACGACGGTCTCCTGCGCCGCCGCCGTGGTCCCCACGACCAGCGGCGCGTCGACCGGTACGTTCCGCTTGACCAGGGCCAGGGCGATGGGGCCCAGCTCGTGGTGGCGGACGGCGCTCGTGACGAAGCCGAGCTGTCGCCCCTCGGGGCCGTCGGCGGCCAGCCGTACGGGCGTGCCGGGCGCGGGCAGCAGCACCTCGCTGCCGTCCAGGTGCAGGAAGACCAGGCGGCGCGGCGGCTTCCCGAGGTTCTGCACCCGGGCGACCGTCTCCTGCCCCCGGTAACAGCCCTTCTGGAGGTGCACGGCGCTGCCGATGAGGCCGATCTCGTGCGGGATGGTGCGGTGGTCGGTCTCGAAGCCGAGCCGCGGCCGGTGCCCTTCCACGCGCAGCGCCTCGTACGCGAGGATGCCGGCGGCCGGGCCGTGCTCGGCGGCGAAGGCCTCCAGGCCGGCGCGGGGCAGGAAGACGTCCCTGCCGTACGCGGTCTCCCGTACGGCCACGCCCTCGGGCACCTCGGCGACCGAACCGGCCGGCAGGTGGACGACGGCGGTCTCGTCCGTCCGGTCGGCGACCTCGACCCGGTAGAAGAACTTCATGGACTCCAGGTAGGCGATCAGCTCGCCCTGGGTGCCCGGCTCCACGTGCGCCCACACCGTCTCGCCGTCGTCGACGAGGTAGAGGGCGTGCTCGATGTGTCCGTTGGCGGAGAGGATCAGCGCCTCGGTGGCCCGGCCCGGCGGCAGCTCGCTGACGTGCTGGGTGAGGAGGAGGTGCAGCCAGCTCAGCCGGTCGTCGCCGGAGACGGTGACGACGCCCCGGTGGGAGAGGTCGACGAATCCGGTGCCGTCGGCGAGGGCACGCTGCTCGCGGAACAGGTCGCCGTAGTGGGCGGCGACGCCTTCGTCACGGCCTTCGGCGGGGACGGCGCCGGGCAGGGACAGCAGAGGACTCTTCATACAGCAGAGCCTACGACTCGGCCGCGGTGTCCTTCGCCGTCCCGCTCCCCTCGCCCCCGTCGCTCCCCTCGCCGTCCGCCTTCGCCGCGCAGTCCCGGCAGCGCCCGAAGATCGCGAAGTGCTTCATGTCGGTCTCGAAGCCGAAGGTCTCGCGGAGCTTGCCGGTGAACTCGGCCGCCACCTCCACGTCGGCCTCGATGACCTCGGCGCAGTCCCGGCAGACCAGGTGCAGATGGTGGTGCCGGTCGGCGAGGTGGTAGGTGGGAGCGCCGTGGCCCAGGTGGGCGTGGCTGACGAGCCCCAGCTCCTCCAGGAGCTCCAGGGTCCGGTAGACGGTGGAGATGTTCACCCCGGAGGCGGTCTTGCGCACCTCACCGAGGATGTCGTCGGGCGTCGCGTGCTCCAGCGCGTCCACGGCTTCCAGGACGAGCTGGCGCTGCGGCGTCAGCCGGTAGCCGCGCTGCCGCAGGTCGCTTTTCCAGTCGGTGGTCACCACGCCCCCCAGTGTAGGAGGGCGTGGTGCGCGGCCCTCTGCGGTCGAGCGGTCTAGCGGAAGAAGGCGATGCCGTCGTCGGGCATGTCGGGGAGGTTGCGCGCCATCTCGGCGACCTCTTCCGGGGTGACGACCTTCTTGAGGTGCGCCGACATGTAGGGGCGCAGCGGGACCTCGGGGGTCGCCTTCTCGCCGACCCACATGAGGTCGCTCTTGACGTAGCCGTACAGCCGCTTGCCCCCGCTGTACGGGCCGGAGGCCGCGGTGCGGGCCACGGCGTCCGTCGCCAGGTCGATCTGCGGCTTCTGGTCGGCGAGCTCGCCGTACCAGATCTCGACGACGCCCTGGTCACGGACCATGACGACCTCGACCTTGCGGTCCTTGTCGATCCGCCAGTAGCCGCTCTCGCTCTCCAGCGGGCGGACCTTGTTGCCCTCGTTGTCCAGGACCCAGGAGTGCGAGCGGTACTCGATGAAGTCCCGGCCGTCGTGGCTGAACGTCACGGACTGGCCGAAGTTGCACTTCTCGGCGCCGGGGAAGTCGGAGACACCCGCGCCTTCCCACGTCCCGAGCAGGAAGGCGAGGGGCACGAGGCCGGGGTTGAGGTCGGACGGGATCTCGATCATGAGCAGCTCTGAGGTTCTCTCGGTGGGATTACCGCTGGCCCTGGTACAGCTTCTTCACGGTCAGCCCGGCGAAGGCGAGCACGCCGACGCAGACCAGGACGAGCAGAGCTTCGAACAAAATGATCACGGGGTGCTCCTCGGCTGAGCGGTGAAGGCGGATCGGGCCGGACCCCAGCTTAGTGGGCGGGGGCCGGGCCCACTCTGTGAGGTGTGTCCAAGCGGTGTCCCGCCGCTCCCCGTCCGGTCCGGCCGGGCCGGACGGGTGCCCGTTACAGTTCGGCCTATGGCGAAGAAGCTCGTGATCAAGGTGACCGCCGGGGCCGACGCCCCCGAACGCTGCTCCCAGGCCTTCACGGTGGCCGCCGTCGCCGTGGCGAGCGGGGTG
Source organism: Streptomyces sp. (assembly GCF_031178505.1). Lineage (GTDB taxonomy): Bacteria > Actinomycetota > Actinomycetes > Streptomycetales > Streptomycetaceae > Streptomyces > Streptomyces gulbargensis. The sequence goes on from NZ_JAPSIW010000105.1 coordinate 6,296, forward strand.
GAGGTGTCGCTCTGGCTGACCGGCGAGTCGTCGTGGTTCGCGCTGCCGGGGCGGGCGGCTGAGTTCGAGCTGCCGCACGCGGCGCCGCTGCCCGATCTGATCGACTCGATCCTGGCGGCCGGGCGGATCACGCTCTGCACGCAGTGCGCGGCGCGGCGGGAGATCACGGAGAAGGACGTCCTGGAGGGCGTGCGGATCGCGGGGGCGCAGGTGTTCGTGCAGGAGGCCCTGGCGGACGGGACGCAGGCGCTCGTCTACTGAGGCTCCGGGCCCGTCTCACCGGTCCCCGCGGCGCCGGCGGCCGTCGAGCTCGTCCCACCAGGCGTCCGACTGCGGGTCGCCGGAGGGATCGTCCCACCAGCGGTCGTCGGGGCCCCGGCGGTTCGCGATCATCGCGGCGACCGGGGGGATGACCATGGCGACGACGCACATGCCGACGGCGACGGGGGTCGAGAAGAGGCGTACGACGGCCCAGGCGCCCACGAACAGCAGCAGGCAGGCACCCATCAGCCAGAAGTAGACGCGGCGGCGCCGGGCGTACACACCTTCAGCGTACGTCCGGCCGGGGCCCGCCGGAACGGTGCCGCTCCGGCCGGCCGCGGGCGGACGTACGCGGGCAGACCGGAGGGCCGTGCCTCTCAGTCCTGGTGATGGCGTCCAACCCCCCAGGAGGCACGGCCCTCCGGCCGTTCGATGGTCGCGGGTCAGACCGCGATGGCCACGTCCGTGAGGCTGCCCGCCTCGGTGACGACGACCTTGCGGTCCGCCTGGGCGCCCGGGACGAGGGCCCGCAGGGTCCACTCGCCGGCCGCCGCGTAGAAGCGGAACTGTCCGGTCGCCGAGGTCGGGACCTCGGCGGTGAACTCGCCCGAGCCGTCGAGCAGGCGCACGTAACCGGTGACGGGCTCGCCGTCCTTGGTCACCTGGCCCTGGATGGCCGTCTCACCCGGCTTGAGCGTGCTGACGTCGGGGCCGCCGATCTGAGCTCCACACATGTTCTCTGTCCTGTCCTGGGGAGGGGTGTCGGTCGCGCGACCGGATTACTTGTTGGCGCCGAGCTCGATCGGCACGCCGACGAGGGAGCCGTACTCGGTCCACGAGCCGTCGTAGTTCTTGACGTTCTCGACACCGAGGAGCTCGTGCAGCACGAACCAGGTCAGCGCGGAACGCTCACCGATGCGGCAGTAGGCGATGGTGTCCTTCGCCAGGTCGACCTGCTCCTCCTCGTAGAGGGCCTTGAGCTCCTCGTCCGACTTGAAGGTGCCGTCGTCGTTGGCGTTCTTCGACCACGGGATGTTGCGGGCGCTCGGCACGTGGCCCGGGCGCTGCGACTGCTCCTGCGGGAGGTGGGCCGGGGCGAGCAGCTTGCCGGAGAACTCGTCGGGCGAGCGGACGTCGACCAGGTTCTGGGCGTCGATGGCGGCCACGACGTCGTCGCGGAAGGCGCGGATCGAGGTGTCCTGCGGCTTGGCCTTGTACTCGGTCGCCGGGCGGGACGGGACCTCGGAGCCGTCGACCAGGTCGCGGGAGTCGAGCTCCCACTTCTTGCGGCCGCCGTCGAGGAGCTTCACGTCCTGGTGGCCGTAGAGCTTGAAGTACCAGTAGGCGTAGGAGGCGAACCAGTTGTTGTTGCCGCCGTAGAGGACGACCGTGGTGTCGTTGGCGATGCCCCTGGCCGAGAGGAGCTTCTCGAAGCCCTCCTGGTCGATGAAGTCACGGCGGACCGGGTCCTGCAGGTCCTTCGTCCAGTCGATCCGGATGGCGTTGCGGATGTGGTTCTTCTCGTAGGCCGAGGTGTCCTCGTCGACCTCGACGATGGCGACCTTCGGGTTGTCGAGGTTGGCCTCGACCCAGTCTGCGTCGACCAGGACGTCGCTGCGAGCCATGCTGTTTCTCCTCCGGGGCAGTGTGCGGCGGTGTCGTGCGGGGTGGTGCGGATACGCGTCGTGGGGTGCGTACGACGGCGTACGGCTACACAGGGGGTGGCCCCGACACTCGAGTCGAAGGGCCTGAGGAATACGGGAGCCGGTGAGGGTCCGGCGCCCCGCTCAGACGGAGCGACAGAGCATGGCGGCGACGCGGCACAGGTCGACTGCCCGCCGCTTCGTGAGTTCCGCCTGTCGCTTCATGCCGACGATCGTAGGGACGCAGACGCGACCGTGTCACCGGCGTGTCATATTTCGAGACGCGATCGTCCACCATGCGGGACGCGTACGCTGCTGACCAGGGCTTCGAGCGCGCCCTTACCGGGCGTTTTCCCTGCGCTTCTGCGGAACGGACCTCAGCGTCTCAGCATGTGATCCGGGAGGCCGGAATCAGCCCCCGAGGGCGATGTCCTTGCCGGACACGAGGACGGCGAGGCCCTCCGGGCGGGGCTCGACCTTCTCCACCTTCATGCCGGCGATGAGACCGATCGGACGCTCGAAGTCGGTGCGGGTGCGCACCAGTTCCTCGAGGCCCGGGATGCCCTCGCCCGGCACCTCGTCGGCGTGGACGCGGATCGTGTCGCCGCCTACGACCGTCACGGTGGACACGACCGTACGGGTGAGGGTGCGGCCCATGAAGCTGACGCCGCCCGTGACCTTCACCTTGCCGGGGCCGCCGTAGGCCACGGTCGCCTCGCGGTCGGAGGCGGCCGAGAGATCGGCGTACGAGATCAGGGCCGTGCCGGACGCGGACGCCGCCCTGGCGCCCGCCCAGTCCCCGGTCACGGTGACGTCCCGCAGCTCGGCGGTGAGCTCACCGATCCGGATCCGGCGGCTGCCCGCCGTCGCCTGCACACCCCTCGCCACCACCTCGACCTCCCCGAACCGCTTGTCCGCGACCTGGGTGAGGAAGGGGAAGCCCTTGATGTCGATCTCCAGGGACTCGCTCCCCGCGCCGGAGAGCTTCACCCGGCTCGCCGCCTCCGACTCGGCGTACGCCACCGCGAGCCGGTCGATCCCGACGAGAGCTCCGCCCAGCACGACGGCCACGATCAACAGAATCCGCAGTGCGCGCATGGGCTGTGCGTCCCCCTGGGGTCAGGCCGACGAGAGCGGGCCGATGAGTGCGGGCACGTGGAACTGGTGAACGAAACGGCCCTCCGACACGAAGATCGACGTGTCGGAGGGCCGAATGGTTCCCGGGGCCGGGCGGACCCGGCGTCCGCGCCGGTCAGACCAGGGCGCGCCCCAGCAGGTAGACGGCGGGCGCCGCGGCCGTGAGCGGCAGCGCGATCCCGGCCGTCATGTGCACGAACCGCGAGGGGTAGTCGTAGCTGGCCACCCGCAGGCCGATCAGGGCGCACACACCGGCGGCCAGGCCGAGCAGCGCCCCGGAGGCGCCGAGGCCGGTCAGCTCGCCGGCCGCGACACCGCCGCCCGCGGCGGCGAGCAGCGCGACGACCAGGGAGACGGGACCGGGCAGCGGCAGCGCACGGGCCAGGACGGCGACGGCGACGGCGACCCCGCCGACGGTCACCGCGTCCGCCTCCGAGCCGAGGTGCCCGGTGGCGACGATCGTCAGGGCCGCCGAGGCGACCGTGGCCATCAGGCCGTACACGCGCTCGTCCGGATCGGCGTGGCTGCGCAGCTGGAGGACCAGGCAGAGCAGGACCCACACGCCGAGGGTGCCGAGGATCGCGGCGGCCGCGTGCTCCCGGCCGGCGGTGAGGAGCACCGCGTCGGAGACGAGCCCGCCGAGGAAGGCGAGGGCGATGCCCTGCCGGGCCGGCCACATGCCGTTGAGCCGGAACCAGCCGGCGGCGGTGAGGCCCTGCAGCAGGACGAGCGGGACGAGCGGCCCGTACGTGCCGAGGGCGGCGCCGCCGGCCAGGAGCAGGGAGAGGACGGCCGTGAGCGCGGCGGGCTGCATGCCCGGCTCGATCACCGGCGAGCGGCCCTCGGCGCGGGCCCGCTGGGCGTCGGTGACCCGCAGGTTCCCCGAGGTGGTGGGCGCCGAGTAGGCGGGCCCGGCCCCCGGGACGGGCGCGGGGGCCTCCACCGGGGGCTGGGCGGGCGCCTCCGCGTACGGCGGCTGGTCGGGGGCCCGGCCGGGGGCGTGGGCCTGCGGCTGCGGGAACGACGGGGCCTGCGCCTGCCGGTACGGCTCCGCATACGGCTCGTACTGCTGCGCGTACGGCTGCGGTACGTACCCCTGCCCGGGCTGCGGCTGCCCGTACTGCTGCGGCGGCAGATGGGCCGTGTCGTACGAGGCCGGGGCCTGCGTCCCGTACGAGGCCGGGGCAGGGGTGCCCGGTCCGTACGCGGCGGGGGCAGGGGTGCCCGGTCCGTACGCGGCGGGGGCAGGGGTGCCCGGTCCGTACGCGGCGGGGGCAGGGGTGCCCGGTCCGTACGCGGCGGGGGCCTCCGGCGGCGCCGGTGCGGGGTCCTGCGGGCGGACCGCCGGCTGGTACTGGGTGTCCCAGGTCTGGCCCTCCCAGGTCTGGGTGACCTCGGCGGGGTTCTCCGCCCCGTACCCGTGACCCCGCCCGTACGGGTCGTACTGCTGCTCGTTGCTCATGCTCTGGGGTTCACCCTCCTGCGAACGGGGGGAGCACCTCGACCGTGCCGCCCTCGGCAAGCCGTACCGTCTCATGGCTCCGGGTCCCGACGGGGTCGCCGTCGACCAGGAACGAGCAGCGCCGGAGGACCCGGACGAGCTCGCCCGGGTGCTTCGCGCGGGCCGCGTCCAGCGCCTCCGCCAGGTTCTCGGCGGTGTACGGCTCCTCGGCGACACCGGCGGCGGCCTTGGCCGCGGCCCAGTAGCGGATGGTTCCCGCTGCCATAGCGGCGCTCCCTTCGTTCGTGTGCGCGCCGCCCCCCATGATGGGCTATCCGCGCGTGAGCCAGTTCCCGAGGCGGGCCAGCAGCTCCGGGCCCGCCGCGTTCTCCGCGTGCCCCATGCCCGGTTCCAGCCACAGCTCCGCCGCGCCGTCACCGGCGGCGGCCAGCGCGCGGGGGTGGTCGAGCGGGAAGTACGGGTCCCGGTCGCCGTGCACGATCAGGAGCGGGGTCGGCGCGATCAGGGGTACGGCCGCCACCGGCGGGAGCGGGACGGGGTCCCAGGCCCGGTGGTCGATCCGGGTGCCGAGACCCAGACGGCCCACCAGCCGGCCCTCCGGACGGGTGATGACCCAGTGCACCCGGCGCATGGCCGGGGTGCCCCGGTAGAACCAGCGCGCGGGGGCGGAGACGGCGGCCACGGCGTCCGGGCTGCCCGGCGTCCCCCGGTCGAGCGCCGCCTGGCGCAGCACCACCGAGCCGCCCATGGAGAAGCCGACGGTCGCCACGCGCGCGTGGCCCTGCTCACGGGCCCAGCGGACGGCCGCCGACAGATCGAGCACCTCGCGGTCACCGACCGTGGAACGGCCTCCGGAGCCGCCGTGGCCGCGGAAGGAGAAGGTGACGACGGCGGCGGCCCCGTGACGGGCGAGGGTCCGGGCGGCGCGGCGGACGGAGGGCCGGTCCGCGGACCCGGTGAAGCCGTGTGCCAGGACGACCGCCGTGTCCGTCACCGCCCTGTCCGTCACCGCCGGGCCGGTGACACCGGCCGGGGAGGGCGTGTACACCGCCTCGATCCGGACGCCGTCCTCCGTACGGAGCATCGCCCGGCGCGGCACACGGTGATGGACGGAAGTGAGCGAGGAAACATCCACCATGTGAAATCGGCCCTCTGCCGCGGAAGTCATGTGGGCTATTCTGCTGGCAGAGGATCCGGGCGAAGCAGCCCCCGGGTCCTTTTGCGTTTTCCGGCCGTTGTTACGACCGGGTGAACAAAAGCTCTCAGGGCGCGAGAGCCGGCAGTGATCCGTACGAAGCAGTGCCACGTCCTCGCAGGGACCGAGGAGGAACCGACGTGATGAGCGAGTGCACGAAGCACGACCCAGCGACGACCCGGGCAGGTGGCGCGCGATGAGTTCACTGCTGCTCCTGACCAATGCCCTCCAGCCGTCGACCGAGGTGCTTCCCGCACTCGGCCTGCTGCTGCACAACGTCCGGGTGGCCCCCGCCGAGGGCCCCGCCCTCGTGGACACCCCCGGCGCCGACGTGATCCTCGTCGACGGCCGCCGCGACCTCCCGCAGGTCCGCTCCCTCTGCCAGCTGCTCCGCTCCACCGGACCGGGCTGTCCCCTGATCCTGGTCGTCACCGAGGGCGGTCTCGCCGCCGTCACCGCCGACTGGGGCATCGACGACGTCCTCCTCGACACGGCGGGACCCGCCGAGGTCGAGGCGCGGCTGCGGCTGGCGACCGGCCGCCAGCAGATCGTCGCCGACGACTCCCCGATGGAGATCCGCAACGGTGACCTGTCGGTGGACGAGGCCACGTACAGCGCCAAGCTCAAGGGCCGGGTCCTCGACCTCACCTTCAAGGAGTTCGAACTCCTGAAGTACCTGGCCCAGCACCCGGGCCGGGTCTTCACGCGCGCGCAGCTCCTCCAGGAGGTGTGGGGGTACGACTACTTCGGCGGCACCCGGACGGTCGACGTCCACGTGCGGCGGCTGCGGGCGAAGCTGGGGCCCGAGCACGAGTCCCTCATCGGCACCGTCCGTAACGTCGGGTACCGGTTCGTCGCCCCGGAGAAGGTCGAGCGGGCCGCCGAGGAGGCCCGCGCGAAGGAGGAGGCGCGGGCCCGGAGGACCGGCGAAGAAGGAGGCCGCGGGGCTTCCGGGGTCAAGGCCGCCACGCCTGCCATCACCCCGTCGGGCGACCCCGATGTGGCGGACGCCACAGTACGGCCTGCCGGGAGGTAGGTCACCCCGCGTAGACTGCCGCGCGTGGCCAAGGTGACGCGGGATGACGTAGCGCGACTGGCGGGTACTTCGACCGCGGTCGTGAGTTACGTCATCAACAACGGACCCCGGCCGGTCGCCCCGGCCACGCGCGAGCGTGTCCTCGCCGCCATCAAGGAGCTGGGGTACCGGCCCGACCGGGTCGCCCAGGCCATGGCGTCCCGCCGCACCGACCTCATAGGCATGGTCGTCCCCGACGCGCGCCAGCCCTTCTTCGCGGAGATGGCGCACGCGGTCGAACAGGCCGCCGCCGAGCGCGGGAAGATGGTCCTCGTCGGGAACTCCGACTACCGCACCGAGCGCGAGATCCATTACCTCCGCGCCTTCCTCGGCATGCGGGTCTCCGGACTGATCCTGGTCAGCCAGGGCATGAGCGAGCAGGCCGCGAGCGAGATCGAGGCCTGGGACGCGCGCGTGGTGCTGCTCCACGAGCGCCCCGAGGCCATCGACGACGTCGCCGT
>NZ_JAPSIW010000735.1 GCF_031178505.1 Streptomyces sp.
CCCTCTCCTTCGCCTCGTACAGCGCCCTGCTCAAGCGCAGGCCCGAGGGGATCGACCCGCTCGCCTTCCTCTTCGCCACCTTCCTGCTCGGCACGCTGATGCTCGCCCCCGCCTACGGCGTCTCCCTTGCCGTCCAGGGCGGCTTCCCCCTCACCCCCGGCACCGCGGGACCCCTGCTCTACGTCGGCGTCCTCTCCTCCGCCGTCGCCTTCTTCGCCTGGAACCGGGCGATCTCCCTGATCGGAGCCGCCCGCGCCGGCGTCGTCTACTACCTTCAGCCCGTCTGCGTCGCCCTCCTCTCCGCCGCCCTCCTCGGCGAGCGGCTCGGCCTCCTCGGCGGCGTCAGCATGGCGCTCATCCTCGGCGGAGTCGCCCTCAGCTCCGCCCGGTAGGTTGCGGCCATGACCGAGTGGGACATCAAGAAACTGCGCATCCTGCGCACCCTCCGCGACCGCGGCACCGTCACCGCCACCGCCGAGGCGCTGCGCATGACCCCCTCGGCCGTCTCCCAGCAGCTCACCAACCTCGCCCGGCAGCTCGGCGTCCCGCTCCTGGAGGCCCACGGCCGGCGCGTCCGGCTCACCGACGCCGCCCACCTGGTCCTGCGGCACGCCGAGGCCGTCTTCGCCCAGCTGGAACGAGCCGGAGCCGAACTCGACGCGCACGTCCGGGGCGAGGCGGGCCGGTTCCGGATCGCCGCCTTCTCCACCGCCGTGCCCGCCCTGGTCGTCCCCGCCGTGCAAAGCCTGCGCGCCGACCACCCCGGCCTCGACGTCCGCGTCCACGAGGCCGAGGCGGCCGAGGCGTACGAACTCCTGGCCGGCGGCGAGGCCGACCTGGCGCTCTCGCTCGCCGCCCACGCCCCCACCGCCCGCGACCCCCAGTTCGGCCGGATCCCGCTGCTCGCCGACCCCCTCGACGTCGCCCTGCCCGCCGGGCACCCGCTCGCCGAGGCCCCCGGCCTGCGCCTCGCCGACCTATCCGGCGAGCCCTGGATCTTCGGCGGCTCCGGTCCCTGGTCCGAGATCACCACCGCCGCCTGCGAGGCGGCCGGCTTCGTCCCCGAACAGGCCCACAGCGCCGCCGGCTGGACCGCCATCCTCGCCATGGTCGAGGCCGGGATGGGGGTCGCCCTCGTCCCGCGCATGGCCTCCGCCGAACGCCGGGGCGGCCCCGGCTCCGGCGTCGTCATGCGGGTCCTCGCCGCCGACCAGCCCCGCCGCCACGTCGTCGCGGCCGTCCGGCGCGGGGCCGAGGAAGGCCCGGCCGTGGCGCGGGTCCTCCACGCGCTGCGGCTGGCCGCCGACCGGCGCGAGACCGCCCACTGACGGCCGGCCGGAGCCCTCCCACCTTTCGAAGAATCTGAACAGCACCGTCGAAAACATTCGATGGACCTCCGGTGCCGGGCGCGGGAGAGTCGGACCATGACGACCTCCGCGGGGAACACCGCCCCCGAGAACCAGGACCCGCACGCCAACGACGCCGCCCCCTACTCCGGAGGCGACCCCTACGCCGACTACCGCGCCGGTGACTTCCCCTTCACCGAGCTCGTCGACCTGGCCGACCGCCGTCTCGGCGCCGGGGTCGTCGCCGCCAACGACGAGTTCTTCGCCGAGCGCGAGAACCTCCTCGTCCGCGAACGGGCCGTCTTCGATCCGGAGCACTTCGGCCACAAGGGCAAGATCATGGACGGCTGGGAGACCCGCCGCCGCCGGGGCGCCGACGCCGAGCACGTCTTCCCCGCCGCCGACGACCACGACTGGGCGATCGTCCGCCTCGGCGCCCCCGGTGTGATCCGCGGCATCGTCGTCGACACGGCCCACTTCCGCGGCAACTACCCGCAGCGGGTGAGCGTCCAGGCCACCGCCGTCGAGGGCTCGCCCGGCCCGGCGGAACTCCTCGACGCGAAGTGGGAGGAGCTCGTCCCGCCCACCCCCGTCCGGGGCCACGCCGCCAACGGCTTCACCGTCGACAGCGAGCGCCGCTGGACCCACATCCGGCTCTGCCAGCACCCCGACGGCGGCATCGCCCGCCTCCGCGTCCACGGCGAGGTCGTCCCCGACCCCGAGTGGCTGGAGCTCCTCGGCACCCTCGACCTGATCTCCGTCCTCAACGGCGGTGTGTACGAGGACGCCTCGGACAAGTTCTACTCCTCGCCCACCCAGATCATCCTGCCCGGCACGTCCCGCAAGATGGACGACGGCTGGGAGAACCGCCGCCGCCGCGTGCGGGGCACCAACGACTGGGTCCGCTTCCGCCTCGCCGCCCAGGGCGCCGTCCGCGCCGTGGAGATCGACACCGCCTACCTCAAGGGCAACTCGGCCGGCTGGATCGCCCTGCACGGCCGCAACGGCGAGACCGGCGAATGGTTCGAGATCATCCCCCGCACCCGCCTGCAGCCCGACACCCCGCACCGCTTCAAGCTCCCGGCGCAGGCCGTCGTCACCCACGTCCGCCTCGACGCCTTCCCCGACGGCGGCGTCGCCCGGATGCGGCTCCACGGCACCCTCACGGAGCAGGGCGCGGCCGACCTGCGCACCCGCCACGAGCGCCTGAGCGGCTGACGGCCCAGGGGCCCGAGACCTCCGCCCGGCGGCGCGGCCGCGCGCCGACGCCCGTCCGCCGGGCGGATTCCAGACACGGCAGAAGGGGCGCCCCCGGGGGGAGGCGACCCTTCTGCCGCACGGCGAAACGCCGGACGGCGGTCCGCTAGACGGCGGCGGCCGCGTCCGCCGCCTGGGCCCTCAGGGCCCGCTCCACACCCGCGCGGCTCTCCGTCACCAGACGCCGCAGCGCCGGCACCGGCCGGTGCTCCGCGATCCACGCGTCCGTGGCGTCCAGCGTCTCCTGGGACACCTGAAGCGTCGGGTAGAGCCCGACCACGATCTGCTGGATCATCTCGTGGCTCCGGGTCTCCGCGACCCGCTTGATCGAGGCGAAGTACTTCTCCGTGTACGAGGCGAGCAGCTCACGCTGGTCGGGCTGGACGAACCCGGCGATCACCGCCTCCTGCACCGCGTTCGCCAGCTTGTCGTCCTCGACGACCGACGCCCAGGCCTCCGCCTTCGCCGCCTCCGTCGGACGGGCCGCCCGCGCCGTGGCCGCGTGGCGCTCGCCCGCCGCCGTCCGGTCGCGCTCCAGCTCGGCGGCGATCTCCGACTCGTCGTAGACGCCGGCCGCGGCCAGCCGCTGCACGAACGCCCAGCGCAGCTCGGTGTCGACGGCGAGGCCCTCGATCGTCTCGCGGCCCTCCAGGAGGGCGGCCAGCAGGTCGAGCTGCTGCGGGGTACGGGCGGTCGCGGCGAAGGCCCGCGCCCACGCCAGCTGGTGGTCGCTGCCCGGCTCGGCCGCCTGGAGGTGCGCCAGGGTCGCCTCCGTCCAGCGCGACAGGCCCGTCTCCCGCCACTCCGGCGCCGCGTACAGCTCCAGGGCGGCCTTCAC
>NZ_JAPSIW010000736.1 GCF_031178505.1 Streptomyces sp.
AGCGAAGGGCCGACCGGTCGGGCCGCCGTCACGACCGGCCGGACCGCCGCGCCGGCACCGCGTGGTGACCGTCCCGGGCACGGCTCCCCGGGGCCTTCGCGAGAGCCCGGGGAGCCGTGCGCGGACGCCCGGAGGGAATCCGGGTGTCGCGGTCGGCCCCGGGCGGCGTAACCTGTGTGGCGCCATGCCGTACGAAGCCCCCACCCACACCGTCGAGCGCTCGCTCCGAGCCACCACCGGCGCCAAGATCGTCGCCGGCGTCGACGAGGTCGGGCGCGGAGCATGGGCCGGCCCCGTCACCGTCTGCGCGGCCGTCACCGGTCTGCGCCGGGCCCCCACCGGGCTGACCGACTCCAAGCTGCTCACCCCGAAGCGCCGTACGGAGCTGGCGGCGGAGCTGGAGACCTGGGTCACGGCGTACGCGCTCGGCGACGCCTCCCCGGAGGAGATCGACGAACTCGGGATGACCGCCGCCCTGCGGCTCGCCGCCATCCGGGCCCTCGAAGGCCTGCCCGTGCGGCCGGACGCGGTGATCCTCGACGGCAAGCACGACTACCTCGGAGCGCCCTGGCAGGTCCGTACGGTGATCAAGGGCGATCAGTCCTGTGTCGCCGTGGCCGCCGCCTCCGTCATCGCGAAGGTCCGGCGGGACGCCCTGATGGCCGAGCTGGAGGCCGAGTCCGAGGCGTGCGCGGGTTACGGCTTCGCCGCCAACGCGGGCTACCCCTCGCCGGTCCACAAGGCGGCGCTCGCGGAGCTGGGGCCCACCCCGTACCACCGGCTCTCCTGGTCGTATCTGGACGCCCTCCCGCGATGGCGCCACCTCAAGAAGGTCCGCCTCTCCGCGGAGGCGGCCGCGCTGGAGAGCGGGGGCCAACTCGGCTTCGACTTCTGAACTTCCGGCTGCCCGTCCCCCGGTGGGACGGTCACGCAGCCGGTGGGCCCCGTGTGCCCACCCGCCGCTGCCGCGTGCGGCGGCATTTGATAGACATCCACCCATGCCTCTCATCCCCGAGGAGCCTCAGATTCACGAGAGTGCCCAGGGTCCCCGCGCCACCACGGCCCCCGGCCGCCCCGCGCCGACCCCCCGTCCCGTACCCGGCCCGCGTTCCGCGGCCTCTCCACGCCCCGGCAGCCCGGTTCCCGGCCCCGCCAGGCCCACGCCGCCGGCGCCCCGCCCGGGCCCCGGCGCCGGACAGTCCCCGGCGAAGCCCGGGGAGAATCGTTCCGACAGCCGAACGGTTCCGCAGCTCCAGGTGATCCCGGCCCCGGCCGACGGCGCGCTCGACGCCGCCGAGGAGGCCGTGGACCTGCTCCTGGACAACGGCCGTAGCCCCGGCGACGTCCTGGTGCTCACCACCGGCGACCCGCACCCGTGGACGGCGCACGAGCTGTCCTTCGGCGAGCGCGCCTATTGGGCCCAGCAGGACGCCCGCGAGGACGTCTTCTTCGCTCAGGGCGCGGCCGTCGAGCGCGCCGCCACCCGGCCCGTGGTCGTCGTCGCCGTCAACGGCGGGGACGACGACCTGGTCGCCCGGGTGCTCCCGGCGGCCATGGCCCGCGCCGGCGCGCTCCTGGTCGTCTGCGGGGACCCGCAGCGGGTCAACGCGCTCCTCGGCGCCGGCGTCTGACCGCCACCACCCGCCGGTCCGGGGCGCGCGTACGGTTCTGCGATCCGAAGGGCCGTGCGCACGCGGACGTGATCGCGTCCGGTGCACCGGACCGGCCTCGTCCGGGCCCGGTCGAACCGTGTGCGCCCCCGGCTCCGCCGGACATGACCGGCCCGCGGGGCCGGGGGCGCTCCTCTGCCACCGCCCGGGCGCGGTGAGCGTGGTACGGGCGAATCCGGCGGTACGGTACGGCGCGTCAGCGCGCCGCGGCCCACCGCAGGGGCTCGGACGCGCCGCCGGCGGTGCGCGGGGTGAGGCGGTGGCGTTCGGCCGGCTCGTCCCCGAGGGGGACCGGCTCGGAGCCGGAGCTCGGGCGACGGCCGCCACGGCCCTCGCCGACGACCTGCCACCCGCCCGTGGTCATGGTGATGTAGGCGCCGCAGCGGAGCCCGTGGAGCGTGCAGGCGTCCCGCAGGCCCCACATCCAGGCCCCGTCCTCCTCGGTCCAACGCTCGTCGCCGTCACGGCAGTAGAGCAGCACCGCCGTCCGCACGGGCGAGCGACGCCGCAGGTCGTGCGGGATGACCCGTCTCAGATGTGCCAGGAGGGCGTTCCTGAACTCCCAGCCGTCCGCCGGCGCTGGACGGCGGACGAACGAGGCGCTGGCGGCGAGTCGCTCCTCGTGGTCCAGGACCGCCACCACCGCGGTCGAGGGCGTGGGCCGGTGTCGCGAGTGCAGTCCGCTGACGACCTCACGGGGGTTGCGCAGCAGGGGAATTCCCGCCTCGGCCCACTCGGCCGGTTCGAGCATCCGAGCGAGGCGGCTGGCGGACCCGGACGACGATCTGATCGAAGTGGCTGTGGGCGGAGCGAATCCGAGGGTCACGGTCCTCCCTTCGGATACGCGCCCGCGGGGCGGGCGAGGTCGGGTGAGGGCGCACCACGGCACAGTCCTTCCAGGCCGCTGACGGGCCGTGCGGGGCGGTGTCCCAATTCTTGCCCGGCCCGAGCGGGGGCGGCAACGAGCAATTGAGACCGCTGACGGGAATGCGGCGGTATGGCACTCATATCCCTGCCCAGTTGCCCAGTGTTCACTCCCCGTTCTCCCACCCGTTTCACCCCTGGACGGCGAGCACCAGTGGAAACACCCCTTCCGCTCCGGACCGACGCAGCAACCGGGCCGCCACGGCCAACGTCCAGCCGCTGTCGGAGAGATCGTCGACCAGCAGGACGGGCCCCCCGGCGGCCGACACCCGTTCGGCCACCTCGGGCGGCACCGCGAGGGCCCGGTGCAGCCCGACCACCCGCTGGGCGCTGTTCGTCCGCGAGATCCGCAGATCCTCCGCCTCCGGCACGTACTCCACCGCCCCGAGGAGAGGCATGCGGCCGATCTCGGCGATCCGGCGACCGAGCGACCCGACCAACTCCGGCTTGCGGTGCGAGGCCACCGTCACCACACCGGCCGGCCGCGCCGACGCGTCCGGCGCCCCGGACGCCCAACCCCCCGGCCCCTTGGCCCAATCGGCCAGAACGCGCACCACGGCCTGCACCACGTCGTCCGGCACCGGCGCGTCCGGAGTGCCGTCGGCGAGCAGCGGGCGCAGCCGGTTGCCCCAGCCGATGTCCGAGAGCCGTCCCAGCGCCCGGCCCGAGAAGGCCTGCTCGTCCGCCGGGATCCGGCCCTTCAGATCGACCCCCACCGCTGCCAGCCCCGTCGGCCACATCCTGCGCGGCTCCACCTCCACGCCCGGCCGGCCCAGCTCACCCTTGGCCGCGTCCAGCGCCGCGCCGGACACCTTGGGATCGAAGCGCGCCCCCGCGCAGTTGTCGC
>NZ_JAPSIW010000737.1 GCF_031178505.1 Streptomyces sp.
CCCGAGGAGGCAGGACGATGGAGCAGACCGCCGCGACGCCCGGCGAGGCCTCCGGCGCGCCCGCCGGCCGGGCCGGGCCGCCGGTGCCGGTCCGGGCGGTGTCCGGCGAGTCCCCGGCCGGGTCCGCCGGGGCGGTGGGGCCGCTGGTACGCGGCCTGGAGGTGCTGCGGGTGCTCGCCACCGGACCCGAACCGCGCCGGCACCCCGGGGACCTGGCGCGGGTCACAGGACTCGCCCGGTCGACGGTGGACCGGATCACCACCACCCTCGTCCGCGTCGGCGTACTGCGCGCCGAGGGGCGCGAGCTGCTGCTCGCCCCCGGGGCGGCCGAACTCGGCAACGCCTATCTCGCCTCCTGCGGCCTGCCCGAACTCCTCGGCCCGCACGCCGCGTCGCTCGCCGGCACCCTGGACGAGTCGGTGTCCCTGGCCGTCCCGGACGGTGACGGGGTCCGCTTCCTCACCCAGTCCGCCCGGCGCCGGGCCATGGCGATCTCCCTGCGGCCCGGCGAACTGCTCCCGGCCGGACACTGCGCGGCGGGTGCCCTGTTCGCCGCCGGCCGGGACGAGGACGGGCCGGCGCGGGGCACCGGCACGCCCGACCGGCACAGGAGGGTGGCGGAGGCTCGCGCGCGGGGCTTCGCGGTGGACGACCAGATGATCGAACCGGGCCTCGTCGCGGTCGCCGTGCCGGTGCGCGGCCCGGACGGCGCGGTGGTGTGCGCGGTCGGTGTGGAGAGCCACACCAGCCGGCACAGCGCCGCCTCGCTGGAGGAGCGGGCGCTGCCCGCGCTGCGGCGGACGGCCGCCGCGATGGAGGAGGCACTCGCCTCCGCCCCGGCCGCCACCACGCACCCGGCTCCCCCGGTGGCCACGGCCGCCGGTGCCCGCGAGGACGCCCTCAAGGAGGAGCTGGGCGCCGGCTTCCTGCGGTCCCTCGCGCGCGGCCTGGACGTGCTGCGCGCCTTCGGGGCCGTACGGGGCCCGGCCCGGCTGACCGATCTCGCCCGGCTCACCGGCCAGCCGCGGGCCACCACCCGCCGCTCCCTGCTGACCCTGCGGCACCTGGGGTACGTACAGGAGGAGGAGGCGGGTTTCCGACTGCTGCCCCGCGTCCTGGAGCTCGGCTACGCCCGGCTCTCCGGGCTGACGCTGCCCGAGATCGCGACCCCGCACCTGGTGGATCTGGTGCGCCGGGTCCGGGAGTCGGCCTCCGTGGCGGTGCTCGACGGCGACGACATCCGGTACGTGGCGCGGGTCGCCGGCAGCCGCATCATGCGGATCGACATCGGCATCGGCACCCGGCTGCCCGCGTACGCCACGGCGATGGGCCGTGTCCTGCTCGGCGCGCTGCCGGCGGCGGAGCGGACCGTGCGTCTCGGCAGGATCACGCCGGAGGCGCTGACCCCGCACACCCTGACCACTCGCGACGACCTGGAGGAGGCCGTGACGGCGACGGCGGAGCGCGGACACGGATGGGTGGAGCGGGAGTTGGAGGAGGGCCTGCGGTCGCTGGCGGTGCCGGTCACGGACGGGGCGGGCCGGGTGGTCGCCGCGGTCAACATCGCCCTGCACGCGGGGCGTGCCACCCCCGAGGAGAGCCTGGCCACGCTGCTGCCCCCGCTGCGGGAGACCGCCGCCCTCATCGGCGCGGACCTCGCCGCCGTGGGCCGCTTCTCGCCCGTCGCGCCGGGCTGACCGCCTCTCGGGGCGCCCGGCGCCGTCGCCTTCCGCGCGGGGCCACCGCCCTCCCGACGGCGAGTCGTTGACGGCGGTACGCCCGCCGGGCTTCGATGGCGCCCGGCGACCGCGTTCGCCGCCACCGTTCACCGCACGCCCCGGAGCCGTCGTATGCCCAAGGCCGATCTCGTCCTCACCGGAGGGCCCGTCCTCACCCTGGACCCCGCCCGCACCCGGGCCACCTCGGTCGCCGTCACCGGTGAACGGATCACGGCCGTCGGCCACGACGAGGTGCGTGAGCTGATCGGCCCCGGGACCGAGGTCGTCGACCTGCGCGGGAAGCTGCTGCTGCCCGGTTTCCAGGACGCCCATGTGCACGCGGTCTACGGCGGGAGCGAGCTGGCCGAGTGCGATCTGACCGGGACGGTCGGCGTCGCGGAGTACCTGGAGCGCGTCGGGGCGTACGCGCGGGCGCATCCGGACCACGAGTGGATCACCGGGGGCGGCTGGTCCCTGGAGAGCTTCGCGGGCGGTCTGC
Organism: Streptomyces sp.; assembly: GCF_031178505.1. GTDB lineage: Bacteria > Actinomycetota > Actinomycetes > Streptomycetales > Streptomycetaceae > Streptomyces > Streptomyces gulbargensis. The sequence continues at coordinate 2,218 of NZ_JAPSIW010000737.1, forward strand.
CCACCCGTCAGCTGCTCGACGCGGTCGTCCCCGACCGGCCGGTGCTCCTGTCGAACCGCGATCACCACGGCGCCTGGGCCAACACCCGCGCGCTCGAACGGGCCGGGATCACGGCGGCGACGCCGGACCCCGCGGACGGCCGGATCGAGCGGGAGGCCGACGGCACGCCCAGCGGCATGCTGCAGGAGGGGGCCGCGGCGCTGGTCGGCCAGCTCGTCCCGGCCGCCACGCCCGCCGACCGGCTGGCCGGGCTGCTGCGGGCGCAGCGGCTGCTGCACTCGCTGGGCATCACCGGCTGGCAGGACGCGCTGCTCGGCGAGTTCGGCGGGCGGCCCGACCCCTCGGACGCCTACGCGACCGCCGCCCGTGACGGCTCGCTGACCGCGCGGGTGACGGGGGCCCTCTGGTGGGACCGGGAGCGCGGGGCGGAGCAGATACCCGAACTGGAGGCACGGCGAGCCCAGTTGAGCCACGGACGGTTCCGGGCGCGCTCGGTGAAGATCATGCAGGACGGTATCGCGGAGAACTTCACGGCCGCGATGACCGCCCCGTACCTCGACGGCTGCGGCTGCGTCACCGCGAACGCGGGCCTCAGCTTCGTGGACCCGGAGGCGCTGCGCGGCCATGTCACCGCGCTCGACGCGCGCGGCTTCCAGGTCCACTTCCACGCCCTGGGCGACCGGGCCGTCCGGGAGGCGCTGGACGCGGTGGAGGCGGCCCTGGAGGCCAACGGCCCGCGCGGCAACCGCCATCACCTCGCCCACCTCCAGGTGGTGCACCCCGACGATCTCGCGCGCTTCGCCCGGCTGGGGGCCGTCGCGAACATCCAGCCGCTGTGGGCGGCACACGAACCGCAGATGGACGAGCTGACGATCCCGTTCCTGGGGCCCGAACGCGCCGCCTGGCAGTACCCGTTCGGCGGTCTGCTGCGGGCCGGCGCGACCCTCGCCGCAGGCAGCGACTGGCCCGTGAGCAGCCCGGACCCCCTGGAGGGCCTGCACGTCGCCGTCAACCGGCGGGCGCCCGGCACCAAGGACGAGCGGGTCTTCCTGCCGGAGCAGCGGCTGGACCTCACCACCGCCCTGGCCGCCTACACCGCCGGTTCGGCCCATGTGAACGGCCACGACGACGCCGGCAGCCTGCGGGCCGGGAACCTGGCCGATCTGGTCGTCCTGGACCGGGACATCCTCACCGGCCCTGCGGAGGAGATCGCGGA
>NZ_JAPSIW010000106.1 GCF_031178505.1 Streptomyces sp.
CGTGATGGCCAAGAAGGGCAAGTCCATCAGCCAGCTGCGGCTCAAGGTCATCGCCTTCCGCGACTTCGGCGACGACCCGTCGGACGCCGTCGAGGAGACCGACTTCCTCCACCTGCCCGCACAGGCCCGGGAGTTCGAGGAATTCGTCGGCGGGATCGACGCGGGGGGCGGCGGTGACATCCCCGAGTCCGGCCTGGAGGCGCTGGCGCTGGCCATCAACTCGCCGTGGGAGACCGGGCTCGACCGCCGCCGGCACGTCATCGTGATGTTCACGGACGCGCCCGCGCACCCCCTCGGCACGGTCGGCGCCGGCGCGGCCACCTACCCCCGCCACATCCCCCGCACCATGGACGAACTCTTCGAGCAGTGGGGGTACGCCCGCAGCCAGACCTCCGTCATGGAGCAGTCCGCCAAGCGGCTGGTCCTGTTCGCCCCGGAGGAGGCGCCGTGGTCGGAGATCGCCGAGGAGTGGGACCTCACCCTCCACTTCGCCTCCAAGGCGGGCGAGGGCCTGGAGGAGTTCGAGATGGACGAGATCATCGAGACGATCGCGAACAGCCTGTGACTCTGGAGTGGAGCGGCTTCCGCCTCTCCCTCGGCCGTGACGGGCTCATGGAGTTCACCTGGATCGGCGAGGGCGTCTTCGAGGCCCGGGTGAGCCGCTGCGTCTCCGCCGTGCTCCACCCGCCCCGGGACGCGTGGGAGGACCACCGGGTGGTCTTCCGGTTCCGCTTCCCGGACGCGGGCGCGCTCGCCCCGCCGGTGGCCGGGGTGGGCGCCGAGGGGGCCGAGTCGCTCGTGGTCCGGGTCGACGTGCCGCGCGGCGCGGTGGAGCGGACGCGGAGTTTCCTGCGCCTGCTGTGGGACGACTTCTCGGTGCCGTACGGGGAGGGGGCCGGCCCCACGGCGGCCGGTGCCGCCACGCGGGCGGACCCGGTCCCGGTGCCGGGTGCCGCCCCGGCGGGCGGGGCCGCCGGTGGCGTACGCGAGGACGTGCGGGCACGGGTGGCGGACCCGGACGGAAAGGAGCGGCTCCCCACCCCGGCCTCCCCGGGAGGGGCACCGGCGAAGGAGGGCGGCACACCGGCCGAACCGGAGCTGGAGCGGGTGCCCGAGGATCCCGCGTGGATCGTCAGCCCGGCGGGACCGGGCTCGGAGGAACTGTTCCGGGACGTGATGGCGCACCCGGCGCCGGGCGACCGGTAGGAGGGGACGACACGGGTGGCGGGCTCGGCCAACTGGAAGTGCGCGGACTGCGACAACAACAACGGACCGAAGGACGCGGCCTGCTCGATCTGCGGGTCGACCCGGCGGGCACCGATGCCGCGGCCCGCCGCCCCGTCACGCCCGGCGGTGAAACGGCCGTCCCCGGCGCGCCCGGCGGGTGACTGGCAGTGCGGGGTCTGCCGGGCCACCAACAGCGCCCGCAACCTCAGCTGCGTGGGCTGCGGCAAGAGCTGGAGCGCGGGCGCCGGACCCGGGCGGAAGCCGACCTCACCCGGACCCGCCACGCCCCGCAGGACGGCCGTGGGGCCGAGGGCGACGACATCCGGAGGCGCCTCGGGCGGTGGGTCCGGCGGCGGTTCCGCCGGGGCGAGGAAGGCCGCGCCGCGCAAGGCGGCCCGGCCCCGGGCGGGCGGGACGGGGCGGACCGCCGGGTCCGGGGGCCGTCCGACGGGTGTCTTCTACCCGCCGCCGAGCGGTACGGGCTACACGCCGACCCCGCCGCGCCGGACGGCGCCCGCCCCGGCCGCCCCGTCCCGTCCGGTCCACACCCCGCCGTACCGGCCGCCGGCGAAGAAGAAGTCCAACGGATGCCTGGCCGGCTGCCTCACCGTGGTGGGAGCGCTGGTGGCGCTCGGGATCGCGTCGAGCGTCTTCCGCTCGTTCGAGGGGACGGAACCCGACGACTCCGGGCCGACGGCGAGCCGGAGCGCCACCGCCGCCCCGTGCCCCTCCCGGGTCGCGGAGGCGCTCCCGAAGGGCGAGGGCGCGGAGCTGGTCGACGCCTTCCACACCGAGGACCACCGGATCACGCTCTGCGCGACGGCGTCGGGTCAGCTCTACTACTTCGGCGAGTTCCGTGACGGGCGCGAGCCGGGCATCGCGATGAAGGCGCGGAGGACGAGCGAGGGGTACGAGGCGACGAACAGCCCGTACCGGTACGTGATCCGTGACGGAACGGTCTCGATCTACAAGTCGGGCAGCCGCATCGGGCGCGAGGAGGTCACCCCGGTGCCCTCGCCGGGCTGAGACGGGGAACGGCCCGGCCCGGGACCGTACGGCAGGCGTACGGTCCCGGGCCGGGCGCGGTCGCGGGAAGGGGCCGCCGGTGGTCAGCCCTCCTCGGGCTCCAGGCGCAGCGAGATCGAGTTGATGCAGTAGCGCTGGTCCGTCGGGGTCGGGTAGCCCTCGCCCTCGAAGACGTGGCCCAGGTGCGAGCCGCAGCGGGCGCAGCGGACCTCGGTGCGGACCATGCCGTGGGAGCGGTCCTCCAGGAGCTCGACCGCCGCGCTGTCCTTCGGGTCGTAGAAGGACGGCCAGCCGCAGTGGGACTCGAACTTCTCGTTCGAGGTGAACAGCTCCGCGCCGCAGGCCCGGCAGGAGTAGACGCCCTTCGTCCTCGTGTCGGTGTACTCACCGCGGAAGGCGGGCTCGGTACCGGCCTGCCGGAGCACCTGGTACTCGGCGGGCGTCAGCTCGGCGCGCCATTCCTCGTCCGTCTTCTCGACCTCGTACGCCATCGCTCGCTCCTCGGTTCCCTTCGGTTTCCCCTGCCCCCTGCCGGTCAGTTCTCGGCCAGCCGGTCCAGGATCCTCGGGCCCAGGTCCGTCACGTCACCCGCACCCATGGTCAGAACGAGGTCGCCGGGCTTCGCCATTCCCGCGATCACGTCCGGGACCGTGTCCTTGTCGTGGACGGGGGTGACGTCGGCGCCGGCGGCAAGGGCGGCGTCGACGATCAGCTCGCTGGTGACGCCGGGGATCGGGTCCTCGCGGGCCGGGTAGATGTCGAGCACCACGGAGCCGTCGGCGAGGGCCAGGGCCGCGCCCATCTCCGTGCCCAGCTCCTGGGTGCGGGAGAAGAGGTGCGGCTGGAAGACGACGAGGAGGCGGGCGTCGCCGGCGGCGGCGCGCATGGCCTCCAGGTCGGCGGTCATCTCGGTGGGGTGGTGGGCGTACGAGTCGATGACCTGGACGCCCCGGGCCTCGCCCTTGAGCTGGAGGCGGCGGCCGACGCCCGTGTAGGCGGTGAGGGCCTGCGCGAGGCCGACGGGCTCGACGCCCGCGGCGGCGCCGGCGGCGAGGGCGGCGGCGGCGTTGTGCGCGTAGTGGCGGCCGGGGACGGAGACGGTGAAGGTGTGCGGGGTGCCGTCGAGGACGACGGTCACCTCGCTCGTCATCCCGTTCGGGACGATCGCGGTGATCCGGGCGTCGGAGTCCTCGGACTCGCCGACGGTGATCACGCGCAGGTCCTCGCGTCCGGCGACGCGGCGGGCCAGCTCGCGGGCGCCCGCGTGCTCGCCGACGACGAGGGCGCCACCGGGGCGGATCTTGGCGGCGAAGGCCTCGAAGGACTCGTAGATCTCGTCCATCGACGCGTAGTTGGCGTGGTGGTCGAGCTCGACGTTGAGGACGATCGCGACCTCGGGGTCGTACTTCTGGAAGCTGCGGTCGCTCTCGTCGGCCTCGGCGACGAAGACGCGGCCCTCGCCGTGCCGGGCGTTGGTGCCCGGGCCCGCGAGGTCGCCGCCGATGGCGTACGAGGGGTCCTGGCCGAGCGAGGTGAGGGCGACGGCCAGCATGGAGGTGGTGGTGGTCTTGCCGTGCGTGCCGGCGACGGCGATCGCGCTCAGGCCGTCCATGAGGGAGGCGAGGGCGTCGGAGCGGTGCACGACGGGGATGCCGAGCTCGGCGGCGCGGGCCAGCTCGGGGTTGTCGGCGCGGATGGCGCTGGAGACGACCACGGCGGAGGCGTCGTCGGCGAGGTGCTCGGCGGCGTGCCCGATGTGCACGGTGACGCCGTGCGCGCGCAGCGCCTCGGCGGTGGCGGAGTCCTTGGCATCGCTGCCCGCGACCTTGGCACCCCGCTGGGCGAGGATCTTGGCGATGCCCGACATTCCGGCACCGCCGATGCCGATGAAGTGCGGCCGTTCCATGGCGGCAGGGATGGCGGGTGCCATGCGGATCTCTCCCCGGGGTGTGTGGTTCTGGAGCCCCCCAGCCTAGTGCTTCCCGCTCTCCTCTCCGGGGCGCGCCCCGGCGGCGGGCGAAGCGGCGGGCCCGCCGGAGCGCCGGGGTGGCGGGGCGGGCACGCCACGGACCGTCCGTTCGGGCCCGCCCACGGGCGGGCGCGGCGGGCCGGTGACGCGCGACCGGGCCGGGCGCCGTCGCCCGGCCCGGTCGGGCGCCGTCAGTCGCTGTGCGCGAACAGCTTCAGGACCGGTACGCCTACCTTGTGGCGGGCGCGGGAGGCCCAGTCGCGGTGGAAGAACTCCTCCACGTAGTGCGGAGCCGTGAGGACGATCACCTCGTCGGCGTTCACCTCGTCGACGACCGCCTTCATCTTGTCCAGGGGGTGGTTCTCGACCACTTGTCCGACCGCCTCGCAGCCGGCGTCCCTCAGTGCCTGGAGGGAGTGCTCCAGGGCCCGCTCGGCGGGGAGCCGCGCCTCCCGTCCCTCGGGTTCCTCGCCCTCGCGGGCCGCTTCCTTCAATTCGCCCAGCGCGACGTCGTCGATGGCGCGCAGCAGTACATCGGCCTGGTCACCGCGCGGCTGCATCAGAACGATGAAGGACACGCCCTCGTCGCCGTGCAGCGTGGTGACGAATTCCACGTCGACGGACGACAGGGGCTTCTCGATCATCAGAACGCTTGTGAACAACTCAGGAGCCCTTCTGCGGAAACCATCCTTCCCCGTGCCCACACGGGGTCTGCGTGAGTAGTGTGCCCCGGCGGACGCTAAGCGGAACGGCAAATTCCGCTCATTGTCGGACGTGGCGGTACCGGGTGAAGAGGAACCCGTCCTCCTCCAGCACCGAGACCACCGAGAAGCGGGTCGGGACGGCCACCGGGGGCCCGCCGGCGATGCGCTGGGCGCCCCCCGCCGTCATGGTCGGGGAAACCGTCAGACACAGCTCGTCCAGGACCCCGGCGGCCACGAACTGGCCGAGCAGCCGGGGCCCGCCCTCGGTCAGCAGCCGCCGGTGGCCCCGCTCCGCGAGCGCGGCGAGCGCCCGGGCCGGCTCCACGCCCGCTCCGTCGCCCGCGACCAGCACCTCCGCGCCGGCCTCCCGGGCGGCCCGCACCCGGTCGGCGGGGGCCGCCGCCCCGGTGAGGATCAGGGTGGGCACCAGGGGCTCAGTGAACAGCGGCAGGGAGAAGTCGAGGTCGAGGGAGGCGCTGACGACGGCGATCACCGGAGCGGGGCCCTGGCCCGCGGCGGCCCGGCGGGCGGCGAAGGCCTCCCGCGCCCTGGCGGGGCGGTACCCCTCCAGGCGTACCGTTTCCGCACCGACCACCACCACGTCCGCCAGGCCGCGCAGCGTGCCGAAGATCCGCATGTCGGTGTCGGAGGAGAGCGGCTGGGAGCGGCCGTCGTGCTGACCGGCGCCGTCCAGCGAGGAGACCATGTTGGCGCGCAGCCACACACCGTCCCCCTCCGGGTACGCGTAGGCGTCGGCCAGCGCGTCGAGGGTCCACTCCCCCGGCCGCCCGGGAGGCGTCCCGGCCTCGGTTCCGGAGGGTGCCTCGTGGGCTGTCATGTCCGTCACAGGGAAGAGGCGTCGCATCCTCGCAGTCTGACACGGCGCTTACAGTGGGGAACTGTGTCGACCCGTGCTCTCACCGAAGCCGCCTCCTCCGGAGCGGCCCCGCTCTCGCTCTGCTCGCGCGAGCCCCATGTCCCCGCCGACCGGCTGGTCGCCGAGATGGTGCCGCCGCCGCGGTTCGACTCCGTACGCTTCGACACGTACCTCCCGGACCCGAACCAGCCGAGTCAGACCGAGGCCGTCAAGGTGCTGAGCGCCTTCGCGGAGGGCCTGGGCGGGGCGCACGCCTCCGGCGCCGGCAAGCGCCGCTGGTTCGCCAGGAAGCCGGCCGCGCCGAGCGGCCCGCGCGGGGTCTACCTGGACGGCGGATACGGCGTCGGCAAGACCCACCTGCTCGCCTCGCTCTGGCACGCCACCCCGGCCGAGCCCGCGCTGAAGGCCTTCGGCACCTTCGTGGAGCTGACCAACCTGGTGGGCGCGCTCGGCTTCCAGCAGACGGTGAAGACCCTGAGCGGTCACCGCCTCCTGTGCATCGACGAGTTCGAGCTCGACGACCCGGGCGACACCGTCCTCGTCTCCAGCCTGCTCGCCCGGCTGGTCGAGTCGGGCGTCGCGCTCGCCGCGACTTCCAACACTCTGCCGGGCAAATTGGGCGAGGGCCGGTTCGCCGCCGCCGACTTCCTCCGCGAGATCCAGGGCCTCTCCGCGCACTTCCGCCCGCTCCGGATCGACGGCGAGGACTACCGCCACCGGGGCCTGCCCGAGGCCCCCGCCCCCTACTCCGACCAGGTCGTCACCGAGACCGCGTACGCGACGCCCGGCGCCTCCCTGGACGACTTCCCGCACCTCCTGGAACACCTGGCCAGGGTGCATCCGAGCCGGTACGGGGCCCTCACCGACGACCTCACCGCGGTCTGCCTCACCGACGTCCGGCCGGTCCCCGACCAGTCGACGGCGCTGCGGCTCGTGGTGCTGGCCGACCGGCTCTACGACCGGGAGACACCGGTTCTCGCCTCCGGGCTCCCCTTCGACCGGCTGTTCAGCGACGAGATGCTGAACGGCGGGTACCGCAAGAAGTACTTCCGGGCGATCTCCCGGCTCACCGCCCTCGCACGCGACGCGAAGGGCCTTGTGGGGCAGTAGGTTGGGAGCCATACCCAACTGAAAGGGATTCACCATGGCCACCGTGCGTCACGCCCACACCGTCTGGCAGGGCGACCTCCTCAAGGGCTCCGGCGTCGTCACCCTCGACTCCTCCGGTCTCGGTTCGTACGACGTGTCCTGGCCGGCCCGCTCCGAGGAGCCGAACGGCAAGACCAGCCCCGAGGAGCTCATCGCCGCCGCGCACTCCTCCTGCTTCTCGATGGCCTTCTCCAACGGTCTGGCCAAGGCCGGCAACGCGCCGACCCGCCTGGAGACCAAGGCCGACGTCACCTTCCAGCCCGGCGAGGGCATCACGGGCATCCACCTGACCGTGCGCGGCGAGGTTCCCGGCCTGGACGCCGACCAGTTCGCCTCGCTCGCCGAGGAGGCGAAGAAGAACTGCCCGGTCAGCCAGGCGCTCACCGGCACGACGATCACGCTCACCGCCGAGCTGGTCTGACCCCCCGTCCGTCCGCGGACGCCCCCTGAGGCGACGTCGACCCGCATGGTTCACGTGTCACCACGGCACGTGATACACCATGCGGGTCACACGTCACGTGTGCAGCACGTCACACACCTGTCCCTCCCCCTGCCCTCGGGCGCGGGGCGGGTACCGCCACAGGAAGTGAGTTGCCTCATGTCCGCGACACGACGTCAGATCCTTTCCCGCACCGGCGCGTCCGCCGCCGGGATCGTCTTCTCCGGGGCCGTCTCGGAGCTGTTCGCCGGGACCGCCGCCGCCGTACCGGGCGGCCACACGGGCCAGGCGGGCTACGGTCCGCTGGTGCGCGACCCGCGCGGTCTGCTCGACCTCCCCGAGGGCTTCTCCTACAAGGTCCTCTCCCGCCAGGGCGAGCGGCTCCGCTCGGGCGAGGGCGCCGTGCCCAGCAACCACGACGGCATGGGGGCCTTCGCCGGCCGCCGCGGCCGGGTCCACCTCGTACGGAACCACGAGAACCGCGCCACCGGCCGCATCGGCGTCCCGACCGTGCCCGGTCTGACGTACGACCCCGCAGCCAAGGGCGGCTGCACCGTCCTGGAGCTCGACGGACGCGACAACGTGCTGGGCGAGCGGGTCGGCGTGGCCGGCACCGCGGTCAACTGCGCGGGCGGGCCCACCCCGTGGAACACCTGGCTGACCTGCGAGGAGACCGAGGACAAGGCCGGCACCAACGGCTACGCCAAGGACCACGGCTTCATCTTCGAGGTCGATCCCGCCGACCCCCACCGCACCGGCGCCGTCCCGCTCACCGCGATGGGCCGCTTCCAGCACGAGGCCGTCGCCGTCGACCCGGCGAGCGGCATCGTGTACGAGACGGAGGACGCCTTCGAGCGGCCCTTCGGCCTCTTCTACCGCTTCCTCCCGCACAAGCCGCTCGGCGGCACCGGTTCGCTCCGGGCGGGCGGCGCCCTGGAGGCCATGCGGGTGCCCGGGGTGCCGGACCTGTCCGTGATCCAGGAGACCGGCGCCCGGTTCGAGGGCGTCGAGTGGGTCCCCGTACCGGACCCGCAGGCGGTGGAGACGCCCATCCGGCTCCAGGACTTCGGGCCGAAGGGCATCACCCACGCGCAGAAGCTGGAGGGCTGCTACTGGGGCGGGCGGGCCGTCTACTTCGTCTCCTCCTTCGCCCGCGTCAGGGACGGTTCCGGGGCCACCCACTTCGGTCAGGTGTGGAAGTACGAGCCTCACCGGCGCAGGCTCACCCTGGTCGTCGTCTTCGGCCCGAGCACCGACATCCAGCTGCCGGGCGAGACCCCGGACAACATCTGCCTCACGCCGACCGGCGGCCTGATGGTCTGCGAGGACGGCGACGGGGCGCAGCACGTGTACGGGCTGAGCCGGAAGGGCGAGGTGTACGCGGTGGCCCGGGGAGCCCAGAACATCGGCACCCCGGAGGAGCCGGAGTGGGGCGAGTTCGCGGGCGTCACCTTCTCCCCCGACGGCACGACCATGTACGTCAACTGCTACTCACCGGGGACGACCTTCGCGGTGACGGGCCCCTGGCGCTGATCGGCCCCTCCCACGGACCTCCCGCGTTCGTCCCCGTCCGCCCCGCAGGCAGCCGCCGGCGGGGCGGACGTATGACGGCGGCGGGACGGAGGAGGGCGTTGGGGTGGGAGTGCGGGGCGGCGCCGCGCCGTTGGCGGAGGACGATCATCTGATCAGTTAGCTTCCGCTTGTGACCACTTCCGTACGAAAAGTGACGGTATTGACGCTGCTGGGCTCGCTGGTGGGTTCCGCTCTGGTCGGATGCGGAGCCGACGGCGGGCGGACCGCCGACGTCACCGCGCCACGGGCCGCCGGCGGGGGTCGCGGACCGAGCGCGCCGGCCCGGGCCGGCGGCGCGGCGCCCGCGGCGGAGCGGAAGCCCCCCGTCCCCGCCGCTCCCCCGACGCTCGCGCCCCGGCCCGGCGGCCTCACCCCCGTCTACACGCACCGGGCGAAGAGCGCGGAGAAGGTCGTCGCGCTCACCTTCGACGCCGACATGACCGCCGACCAGGGCCCCCGGGCCGCCCGGGGCGAGCGCTTCGACCACCCGGAGCTCATCGCCACCCTCCGCCGCCTCGGGGTCGGCGCGACCGTCTTCATGACGGGCCGGTGGGCGGAGGAGTACCCGGACCAGGCCCGTTCGATCGGCCGTGACCCCCTCTTCGAGATCGCCAACCACTCCTACAGTCACTACGCCTTCGCCTCGCCCTGCTACGGGCTGCCGGAGGTCTCCGCACCGGACATGGCGGCGGACGTCCGGCGGGCCTTCGACTCCTTCCGGGACGCCGGCGCCGTCCATGTGGTGCCGTACTTCCGCTTCCCCGGGGGCTGCTACGACGACACGGCGCTGCGGGCGCTGGCGCCCACCGGGGTCACGGCGGTCCAGTGGGACGTGGTCGGCGGCGACGCCTTCGCCGAGGACGCGGACGCCGTCGCGGAGCAGGTGCTCGACGGAGTGAAACCCGGTTCGGTCGTCGTCCTGCACTGCACGCGCAGCGCGGCCCCGGTCACCGAGCGGGCCGTCCGCCGGATCGTGCCGGAGCTGCGGGCGCGCGGCTACCGCTTCGTGAAGGTGTCGGAGCTCATGCGGGGCTGACGAAAGGCCGGCGGCCCGACCCGTACCGCCGGCTCAGCCGGAGCAGGCCGTGCGCTCGGCCTCGCGCCACTCGCAGACCGGGCAGAGGGTGATGCCCTTGGTGGACTCGGGGTACTCGGTCGGTTCCTGGCACAGGACGCAGGCGGCGTACGGACCCTCGCTCGCCGGTGCGGGCTTCGGTTCGCTCGCGGGGGCGCAGGTGAAGCCGGATTCCGTGGTCATGCCCTCGAGCGTACTGCGGCCCCGCGCCTCACTCCAGGCGCGCCGTGGCCCAGCGGGAGAGGGCCGCGACGGCCGACGCGAGGACCAGGGCCCCGGCAGCGGAGGGCAGCAGCCCGAACAGGACGCCGGGGCCGGAACCGGTCGTCAGGACGGTCACCGCCTGCCGGGCGGGCGAACCGGCTGCCACCAGGGCGAGCAGGACGCCCACGACCAGGGCCGCCAGCGACCAGCCGGTGGCCTTGAGGAACGGGCGGCTCGCGAGGGCGCCGACAGCGCCGCCCACCAGGGCGCACGCCGTGGCGCCGAGCAGCCCGGCCGTGACCGCCGCCGCCGGGCCGACGCCCCGCGTGTCGGTGACCGCGACGACCGTGCCCACGGCGACCGCGCCCGCCAGACCCGCCCCGCCGGCCCCCGTGAGCAGCGCCGCCAGATGCCCCCGGCCCCGGCCGCCGGCGGCCGCCACGACGGCACGGGCGGCGGACGGTTCCTGGGTGAGGCAGATCCGTACCGCCCAGGCCGTCACCGGCAGCAGGGCCGCGGCGGTGAGGGCGAGCGCGCCGAGCACCGGTTCGCCCGCGTGGACGCCGATCCCGAGGACGGCGGCGTACAGGACGAGAGGGGCGAGCCAGCGCTGGGAGCGGAGCAGCAGCCCCGCGTGGTAGCGCACCAGCGCGGTCATACCCGTACGTCTCCCTCGTCGTTCCGGTCGGCCTCGGCGGGTGCGAGCCGGTGAATGTGCCAGGAGGCGGCGAGCAGCGCCGCGAGGAGGGCGTCGGAGCGGTCGGCGGGCACGCTGAGGACGGTGGCATCCCCCTGTCCCGGGGCGACGGCCGTCCCGCCCGGCAGGTCCGGAGGGAGCGCCCGCCCACCGGAGGCGACGATCCGCACCCGCCTGCCGGTGGCGGGGCGCGGCTGCGCGGGGACGGCCGCGGGCCGTACGCGCCCCTGGGCCACCGCGTACTCCGCGTCGGCCTCGCCCTCCAGCCGGCGCGGGTCGTGGTCGACGAAGACGACCGTGGCGCCCTGCGCGACCCGCTCGCGCACCGCGTGGTCGAGAACGGCGCGGGAGACCGTGTCGAGGCCGGTCCAGGCCTCGTCGAGGACGAGGAGGCCGGGGTCGGCCAGCAGCGCCTGGGCGACGGCGACCTTCTGGGCGGTCCCCTTCGACAGCTCGGCGAGCGGGGTACGGGCGTGCCGCGCCGCCCCGAGCCGTTCCAGCCACTCCCCCGCCCGGTCCCGGGCCGCCGCGCCCCGCAGCCCCCGCACCCGCCCGAGGTGGATCAGGTAGTCGAGGGCGGTGAACGGCAGCGCGGCCGGGAAGCGTTCGGGTACGTACGCGGTGCGGGCCGGGCGGCCGGTGACGCGGCCCTCGGCGGGCGCGTCGACGCCCGCGACCAGCCGGAGCAGCGTGGACTTGCCGGAGCCGTTGCCGCCGGTGACGCGGACGAGGCGGGAGGCGGGCAGGTCGAGGTCGACCCCGCGCAGGGCCCACGGCCCGCGCGGGCCGTACCGGCGCCCGACCCCCGTCAGCCTCACCCGGAGGAGTTCTTCTGCGGGGTGAGCTCGCTCGGGCGGACGATGACGAAGCCCTCGCCCTCCAGCTTCAGCTGGACGGCCTCCCCCGAGCCGCCGCGGATCATCGAACCGACGGACTGCGAGCGGTGCAGCGAGGTCTGCAGCCGCTCGCTCCAGCCGACGACGGCGTCGGTGTCGACGAAGACCGGGGCCTGCGTCGAGACGGGGATGACGATCGGGGTGCCCTCGCAGACCAGGGCGATCTTGCCGTGGCCGGAGAAGACGGAGTTGAAGAGGCCGCCGCCGGTCATGCCGGCGCCCTTCACGGTCCTGATCTCGTACTGGAGGGTGGCGTCGAAACAGAGCACGTTGCGGCCGTTGACCGTGAGGGCGTCGCCCGGCTCGATCTCCACGAGGAAGCAGTTCTGCGCCTCGTGCGCGAACCACGCCTCGCCCCGGCCGCGCACGGCCATCAGCGGCAGTCCCTCCCCGGTCACGGCCCGCTTGAGCATGCCGCCGATGCCCTGGCCCTTGCGCTCGAACCGGAGATCGCCCCGGAAGGCGATCATGGAGCCCTGACGGGCGTGCATCTCGCCGTCGACCGTGTACTTGACCGCCTTGGCGTTCTGCAGCGTCATGCCCGGCGCACCGGCCGCCCCTGCCAGGTGCTCACCGGCGAAGAGATCGCTTTTCATGACGGGCATCCTGACCCGGAACGTCCCGTTCCCACAAGATCGCCCCGAAGCGGGGGTGGCAGACTTGCCGGGTGAGCAGCAACGACACCCCGCACGCCGACAGCCGCGACGAGAAGCCGCAGTTCGTCCTGCCCCTGGTGGTCCGGATCGAGCGGGACGCGCCGCCGTCCCGCACCGACGCGCTGGAGACCGCCGCCCGCGCCGTCCTGGAGCTCCTCGGCGACGACCGCTCGACCGGCGACGGCGCGTGGGCCCGGGCCGTCGCCGACTGGGAGGACGCCCGCATCCGCAAGGTGGTGCGCCGCGCGCGCGGCGCGGAGTGGCGCCGCGCGGCGGCCCTGCCGGGCCTCACGGTGACCGGTGCGCAGGCGGAGGTACGGGTCTTCCCGCCGGTGCCGCTGGACGGCTGGCCCAAGGAGCTGGCCCGCCTCCAGGTCTCCGGCACGGACCTCGACGACCCGGCCGCCCCCGGCCCGGTCCCCGACGGCGCGGTGACCCTGTGGGTGAACCCGGACCTCACCATGACGGCGGGCAAGGCGATGGCCCAGACGGGGCACGGCGCGCAACTGCTGTGGTGGGCCATGGACGAACCCGACCGCAAGGCCTGGCGCGAGGCCGGTTTCCCCCTCGCCGTCCGCACCGCCTCCCCCGGCCACTGGGCCGCCCTGACCGCGAGCCACCTCCCCGTGGTCCGCGACGCCGGCTTCACGGAGATCGCCCCCGGCCCCACCATCGTCTCCGAGGGCACCCCCCGCTTCGCCCCCCACCTGCGCCTCGACCGGCCCTGACGCCCTGCTCCGGCGCCCGGCCCGGCTTCCTGAGGAGTGGAAGGAACGCCACAGGGTGCGGGCCCGGGGGTCCGAACGCCCCGGGCCCGCACCCGCGTCTCACCCTTCGCGGCGCTCCTGCCGGTCAAGGAGCGCAGCGAGCTCCCGCGCGGTGACCGGCCCGCCGTCGCGAACGGGCTGCCCGATCTCGGACGGCCAGCCGGGCCTGACACGGGCGGCGAAGTCCGCGAAGTCCTTCCGCAGGTACTGCGGGGCGGACGGCTTCAGACGGATCTGTCGGC
>NZ_JAPSIW010000738.1 GCF_031178505.1 Streptomyces sp.
GGCATCGCCCGGCCCCTCCGGGAGCCCGTGCGTCGGTGACGCGCCGACCGGCGTGGGGCGGGCGGGCCGCACACCCGCACAATCGAAGCGCTTCGATTCCGCTGGGAGGACAAGGCGACATCGCGGGTACGACAGGAGCCGTTCCCGAGAACGGCAGGCTTATGTAGCCCTTTGGGCGCTCCCACGTACGCGGCACCGCAGACAGAGAGAGACTCGTCCGCACCTTGACACCCGAGGCGTGCCAGTCGACCATCGAAGCGCTTCGAGGGTGTCGGATTCTCCGGCCTCCGTCGCGCCCACCACCCCGCCGTCCAAGGGATTCGCACGTGACCGCAGACCGGCCGCCCTTCCGTGATCCGGCCCTCCCCGTCCCCCGCCGCGTCGACGACCTCCTCGGCCGGCTCACCCCCGAGGAGCGCCTCGCGCTGCTCCACCAGTTCGCGCCCGCCGTCGAACGGCTCGGCGTCGCCGCCTTCCGCACCGGCCAGGAGGCTCTCCACGGTGTGGCCTGGATGGGCCCCGCGACCGTCTTCCCGCAGGCCGTCGGTCTCGGCGCGACCTGGCACCCGGAGCTGGTGCGCCGGGTCGGCGAGGCGGTCTCCCGGGAGGCGCGGGCGATGCGCGCCAAGGACGACCGGGTCGGGCTCAACGTGTGGGCGCCGACCGTCAACCTGCTGCGCAACCCCCTGTGGGGGCGGGGCGAGGAGGGCTACTCCGAGGACCCGCTGCTGACCTCCGCGATCGCCACCGCGTACACCCGGGGCCTGCGGGGCGACCACCCCGTCCACTGGCGCACCGCGCCGGTCCTCAAGCACTGGCTCGCCCACAACAACGAGGCGGCGCGGGACACCTCCTCGGCGTCCGTACGTCCGCGCGTGCTGCGCGAGTACGACCTCCGGGCCTTCCGCGGTCCGGTGGAGGCGGGCGCGGTGGCCGGTGTCATGCCCGCGTACAACCTCGTCAACGGGCGGCCCAACCACCTCTCGCCCCACCTGGAGACGGAGCTGCGGAGCTGGACGGACCAGGAGCTGCTGGTCTGTTCCGACGCGGGCGCGCCGTCCAACCTGGCCGACTCGCAGGGATACTTCCCGAGTCACGAGGAGGCGGTGGCGGCCGCTCTGCGCGCCGGGGTCGACTCCTTCACGGACCACGGCACGGACTCCTCGATCGTCCTCGGCCGGCTGCGCCGCGCCCTGGAGCGGGGGCTGATCGGCCAGGAGGACGTGGACCGGGCGGTACGCCGGCAGCTGACCGTCCGGTTCCGGCTGGGCGAGTTCGACCCGGAACTCGATCCGTACGCGCACGAGGACCGGTTCGACACGCCCGAGCACCGGGAGCTGGCCCGCGAGGCCGCCGAGGCCGCGATCGTCCTGCTCCGCAACGAACCCGTGGAGACCGGAGCCGCGCCGGAGGGCGGCCGGCCGGTGCTGCCGCTGGACGGGGCGGCCGGCCGGATCGCCGTCGTCGGCCTGCTCGGCGACGCCGTGAAACTGGACTGGTACAGCGGCTCCCTGCTCCACCGCTCCTCCCCGCTGGACGGCCTGCGGGAACGGTTCGGCGCGCACCGGGTGGACTTCGCCGAGGGCGTGGACCGGATCCGGTTGCGGACCGCCTCCGGTGACCTGCTGCGGGTCCCGGAAACGGCGCCGGAGGACGGGGCGCGCGGCGCGGAGGCGGCGCTCGACCCGGCCCTCGTGGCGGGCCGCACCGACCTCCCGCCGCTCACGGCCGACGCCACGGGATCCGTCCTCGACCTGGTCGACTGGGGCGACGGGGTGCTGACCCTGCGGGCGCCCGGCGGCCGGTACCTGTCGGTCGCCGGGGACGGGCTTGTGCGCGCGTCGGCGGACGAACCCGGCGGCTGGGTCGTCCAGGAGACGTTCCGGCTCGAGGCCCACGGCGGCGGCCACCTCCTTCTGCACCTCGGGACGGGCGGTTACGTCTCTGTCGCCGCCGACGGCGTGAAGGTTGCCGCCGGGCGGGAATCGGCCGAGGTGTTCACCGTCGAGACGGTCGAGCGGGGCGAGGAGGTGGTGGCCCGGGCCGCCGCGGGGGCGGAGACCGTGGTCGTGGTCGCGGGCAACGACCCGCACATCGGCGGCCGGGAGACCGAGGACCGCACGACGCTGGCGCTCCCGCCGCACCAGGAGCGCCTGTGGCGGGCCGCGCACGCCGCCAACCCGCGTACCGTCCTCGTCCTGGTCTCCTCCTACCCGTACGCCGTGCCGGAGGCGGCCGCCTCCCTGCCCGCCCTGCTGTGGACGGCGCACGGCGGCCAGGCGGCGGGCACGGCGCTCGCGCGGGTCCTCGCCGGAGACGTCTCCCCCGCCGGCCGGCTGCCGCAGACCTGGTACGCCTCGGACACGGACCTGCCGGGGATGCTCGACTACGACGTGATCGGCAGCAGGCAGACGTACCTGTACTTCGACGGCACGCCCCTGTTCCCGTTCGGGCACGGCCTGTCGTACACGGCCTTCGGGTACGAGGGGCTGACGGCGGCGGTCGACGGCGAGACGGTCCGGATCTCCTGCGCGGTCACCAACACCGGTGCCGTCGCCTCCGACGAGGTGGTCCAGGTGTACGGCCGGGCGGTCGCCCCCTCCGTACCGCGCCCGCACCGCGAACTCCTCGCCCACGAGCGGGTGCACCTGGAACCCGGCGCCGGCGCGGAACTGTCCTTCACGGTGCCGCTGGAGTCTCTCGGCCACTGGGACGTGGCACACGGCCGCTGGACGGTCGAACCCGGCCCGTACGAGATCCACGCCGGCGCCTCCAGCGCGGACCTGCGCCGCACGGTCCGCGTCGAGGTGGCGGGTACGGCGCCGGGGCCGCGTCCGGTCCTGGCGGCGGGCCTGGAGGCGGCCGACTACGACGAGCAGTCCGGCACGGCGATCGTGGACCGCGCCAAGCACGCGGGCGACGCGGTGACCCCGCTCTCGCCCGGGGCCGGCGGCCGGCTGGTCCACCGTGCCTGCGACTTCGGCGACGGGGTGACGGAGGTGGCCGTCCGCGTCGCCGGCGAGGGCGAGGTCGCCCTGTGCCTCCCCGACGGCACCGTCCTGGCCCGCGTCCCCGTCCCCCCGACGGGCGGCCCCTACGCCTACCGCACGCTCGGCGCTCCGATCGCCCTCCAGGGCGTCGTGGATCTCCACACCGAGCTCCACGGCCCCCTGCGCCTCGCCCACCTCACCTTCGCGGGCTGAGGACGGGCGTCCCGGGTCCGGCCCCGCGGGGCCCGACCCGGGACGCCGCTCGGGCGGCGCCCTCAGTCGCGAACGGCGAGCTCCCGGGCGAAGTGGCGGACAGCCGCGCTGAAGGCGTCCGGATCGTCGAAGTTCGCGAGATGCCGGGCCCGTGGGATCAATTCGACGCGGGCGTCCGGGTGCGCGCGGGCGAACTCCGTCTCACCGGACCGGAAGACGGT
>NZ_JAPSIW010000107.1 GCF_031178505.1 Streptomyces sp.
CGTCCGGTCGCCCAGGCCCACCGCGATCTGGTCCCGGTCGCCCGCCAGTTCCATCCGCACGTCGTACCCGGCCCCGTTGCACCGGGTCGCCGTCGCCGTCACCAGCGTCCCGTCGTCCAGGGTGAGCAGCGCGGCCGCCGTGTCCACGTCGCCCGCCGCGCGGAACATCTCCGGGCCCGCGTCCGCGCCCGTCGCATACACCTCCACCACCTCCCGGCCCGTCACCCAGCGCACGATGTCGAAGTCGTGGACCATGCAGTCCCGGAACAGCCCCCCGGACAGCGGCAGGTACGCGGCGGGCGGCGGCTCCGGGTCCGAGGTGGCCGCCCGTACCGTGTGCAGCCGGCCCAGCCGCCCCGAGAGCACCGCCTCCCGCGCCGCCCGGTACCCCGCGTCGAAGCGGCGCATGAAGCCGATCTGCAGCACGGTGCCGGCCCGCGCCACCGCGCCGAGCGCGGCCGAGGTGCCCGGCACGTCCAGGGCGATCGGCTTCTCGCAGAAGGCGGGCAGACCCGCGCCCGCCGCCCGGGCGATCAGCTCCGCGTGCGAGGCCGTCGCCGAGGCGATCACCACGGCGTCCAGCTCCGCCGCGAGCAGCGCGTCCACGTCCGGCGCCACCCGCGCCCCGAGCGCCCCCGCCACCGCCGCCGCGCGCCCCCGGTCGGCGTCCGCGAGGACGAGCGCCCCGACCCCCGGATGCCGGGCGAGGACGCCCGCGTGGAAGCCGCCGATCCGCCCCGTACCGATCACTCCGATGCGCATGGCCCCCACCGTGGAGGCGCCCGTACCCCCTGTCAAGGTTTGTCAGGACAACCGGACGTCACGACTTCCCGTCATCCGCGCCCGCCGTTACGCTCCCCTCCGTGCCCCCGCCGACCGGCTCCCCGCTGCCCCCGCTCTCCGTGGACCGCACCAGCCCGGTCCCGCTCTACTTCCAGCTCGCCCGGCAGCTGGAGAGCGCCGTGGAGGACGGGACCCTCGCCCCGGGCACGCTCCTCGGCAACGAGATCGACCTCGCCACCCGCCTCGGCCTCTCCCGGCCCACCGTCCGCCAGGCCATCCAGACCCTCGTCGACAAGGGACTCCTGGTCCGCCGCCGGGGCGTCGGCACCCAGGTCGTGCGGACCGGGGTCCGCCGCCCCCTGGAGCTCAGCAGCCTCTACGACGACCTGGAGAGCACCGGCCACCGGCCCGCCACCCGCGTCCTCGTCAACCGCCTCGAACCCGCCCCCGCGCCGGTCGCCGCCGCCCTCGGCATACCGGAGGGCACCGCCGTCCACTACCTGGAGCGGCTGCGCACCGCCCACGGCGAACCCCTCGCGTACCTGCGCAACCACCTGCCCGCCGGACTGATCGACCCCGGCACCGCGCCCCTGGAGACCACCGGCCTCTACCGGACGCTCCGCGCCGCCGCCCTCACCCTCCACAGCGCCCGCCAGACCGTCGGCGCCCGCGCCGCCACCGCGTCCGAGGGCGCCCTGCTCGACGAACCGCCCGGCGCGCCGCTCCTCACGATGGAGCGCACCGCCTTCGACGACACCGGCCGCGCGGTCGAGCTCGGATCGCACCTCTACCGCGCCGGCCGCTACTCCTTCGAGTTCCGGCTGATGGTCCGTCCGTAGCCCCCCCGCGGCCGTGAACGGGCCCCACTGACGAGCGCCACGACCGGCATGACCGATACTGCAATGCACGCAGAAGGACACAAAGGAGGGCACGGCCTCGTGACCAGGCTTCGGACAGGAGGGGTACGCGCCGCCGTCGGCGCCGTGCTCGCGCTCACACTGACGGCAGCGCTGGCGGGGTGCAGCAGCACCGGCGGCAAGCGGGCGGAGGACGCCCGGAGGGCGGCCGAGGCCCAGGGCCGGTCGGCCGTGGACACCCCCCGCTGGACCTTCGCGATGGTGACCCACTCCGGCGACGGCGACACCTTCTGGGACATCGTCCAGAAGGGCGCCGAGCAGGCCGCCGTCAAGGACAACATCACCTTCCTCTACGCCCACAGCGACGAGGGCAAGGAGCAGGCCCAGCTGGTCGACTCCTACATCTCCAAGGGCGTCGACGGACTGATCGTCACCCTCGCCAAGCCCGACGCGATGAAGGCGGCCGTGGAGAAGGCCGTCAAGGCCGGGATCCCGGTGATCACCGTCAACTCGGGCGCCGAGCAGTCCAAGGCCTTCGGCGCCCTCACCCACATCGGACAGGACGAGACCGTCGCCGGCGAGGCCGTCGGCGAGGAGCTCGACAGGCGAGGCCGGAAGAAGGCCCTCTGCGTCCTGCACGAGCAGGGCAACGTCGGCCACGAGCAGCGCTGCGCCGGCGCGCGGAAGACCTTCGGCGGTGAGCTCGTCAACCTCTACGTCGACGGCACCAACATGCCGGACGTCAAGGCGTCCATCGAGGCCAAGCTCCAGTCCGACAAGGACCTCGACGCCGTCGTCACCCTCGGCGCCCCCTTCGCCGACACCGCCGCACAGGCCGCCCGCAGCGCCGGCAGCAAGGCCGAGGTCGACACCTTCGACCTCAACGCCAAGGTGGCGGCCGCCCTCCAGGCCGGCACCCTCGGCTTCGCCGTCGACCAGCAGCCCTATCTCCAGGGCTACGAGGCCGTCGACCTGCTGTGGCTGTACCGCTACAACGCGGACGTCCTCGGCGGCGGCCGCCCCGTCCTCACGGGCCCCCAGATCATCACCAAGGACCAGGCCGGCGCGCTCGCCCGGTACACGGAGCGGGGTACCCGATGAGCACCACCGCCCCGGCCCCGGACGGCATCGACCACGTCGACGAGCGCCTGCTCCGCACCACCCCGCTGAAGAAGCTGCTGGCCCGGCCCGAGCTGGGCTCGGTCGTCGGCGCGCTCGCCGTCTTCGTCTTCTTCGCGGTGGTGGCCGACAGCTTCCTGCGCCTGTCCAGCCTCGGCACGGTCCTCTACGCCGCCTCGACCCTCGGCATCATGGCCGTCCCCGTCGCCCTGCTGATGATCGGCGGCGAGTTCGACCTCTCCGCCGGTGTGCTGGTGACCAGCTCCGCGCTCGTCTCCTCGATGTTCAGCTACCAGCTGACCGCCAACGTCTGGGTCGGCGTCGGCGTCTCGCTGCTCGTCACCCTGGCCGTCGGCGTCTTCAACGGCTTCATGCTGACCCGGACCAAGCTGCCCAGCTTCATCATCACGCTGGGCACCTTCCTCATGCTGACGGGCCTCAACCTGGGCCTCACCAAACTCATCGCCGGCACCGTCTCCACCAAGACCATCGCCGACATGGAGGGCTTCCCCTCCGCCCGCGCCCTCTTCGCCTCCCAGCTGACCGTGGGCGGCGTCGAACTCAAGGTGACGATCCTGTGGTGGCTCGGCCTCGTCGCCGTCGCCACCTGGATCCTGCTGCGCACCCGCTTCGGCAACTGGATCTTCGCCGTCGGAGGCGGCGCCGACGCCGCCCGCGCGGTCGGCGTCCCCGTCCACCGCACGAGGATCGGCCTCTACGCGGCGGTCGCCTTCTGCGCCTGGGTCTCCGGCCAGCACCTGCTGTTCTCCTTCGACGTCGTCCAGTCCGGCGAAGGCGTCGGCAACGAGCTGATCTACATCATCGCGGCCGTCATCGGCGGCTGTCTGATCACCGGCGGGTACGGTTCGGCCGTCGGCTCCGCCGTCGGCGCCCTCATCTTCGGCATGACCAGCAAGGGCATCGTCTACGCCGAGTGGGACCCCGACTGGTTCAAGTTCTTCCTGGGCGCGATGCTGCTCCTCGCGACCCTCCTGAACGCCTGGATCCGCAAGCGCGTGGAGGCCACCAAGTGACGACCGCTCCTCTTGTCGAGCTGGCCGGCGTCAGCAAGTACTACGGCAACATCCGCGCCCTCGAAGGCGTCTCCCTGGAGGTCCGCGCCGGGGAGATCACCTGCGTCCTCGGCGACAACGGCGCCGGCAAGTCCACCCTCATCAAGATCGTCGCCGGGCTGCACCGGCACGACGCCGGGACCTTCCGCGTCGACGGCGAGGAGGTCACCCTCGCCAACCCGCGCGACGCCCTCGACCGGGGCATCGCCACCGTCTACCAGGACCTCGCCGTCGTCCCCCTCATGCCGGTCTGGCGCAACTTCTTCCTCGGCTCCGAGCCCACCCGGGGCAAGGGCCCCTTCCGCCGGCTCGACGTCGAACTGATGCGGACCACCACCCGTGAGGCCCTGCTCCGCATGGGCATCGACCTGCGCGACGTCGACCAGCCCATCGGCACCCTCTCCGGCGGCGAGCGCCAGTGCGTCGCCATCGCCCGCGCCGTCCACTTCGGCGCCAAGGTCCTCGTCCTGGACGAGCCGACCGCCGCCCTCGGCGTCAAGCAGTCCGGGGTCGTCCTGAAGTACGTCGCCGCCGCCCGCGACCAGGGACTCGGCGTCATCCTCATCACACACAACCCGCACCACGCCCACCTCGTCGGCGACCGGTTCGTCCTGCTCAAGCGGGGCGTCATGGCGGCGAGCCACACCAAGGACTCCGTCACGCTGGACGAGTTGACCCGGCAGATGGCCGGCGGCAGCGAGCTGGAGGACCTGCGCCACGCCCTGGAACGCCCCACCGGCGCGTAACGGGCCCCCGACCCCCCTCCTGGCAGAATCGGAGCCGATGAGTACCTACCGTGACCTCGCGCACCGCGGCTCCGCCCGCGGCACCGTGCTGCGCACCGTCGGGAGCCGGGAGCGCCGCTCCCACCTGACGGCGCCCCGGGTGCCGACCGTCGGCATCGACATCGGCGGTACGAAGGTGATGGCCGGGGTCGTCGACGCGGACGGCAACATCCTGGAGAAGCTCCGCACCGAGACCCCGGACAAGTCCAAGAGCCCCAAGGTCGTCGAGGACACCATCGTCGAACTGGTCCTGGACCTCTCCGACCGGCACGACGTGCACGCGGTCGGGATCGGCGCCGCCGGCTGGGTCGACGCCCACCGGGCCCGCGTCCTCTTCGCCCCGCACCTCGCCTGGCGCAACGAACCCCTCAGGGACGCCCTCCAGGCCCGCCTCGCGGTCCCCGTCATGGTCGACAACGACGCCAACACGGCCGCCTGGGCCGAGTGGCGCTTCGGCGCCGGTCGCGGCGAGGACCACCTCGTCATGATCACGCTCGGCACCGGCATCGGCGGTGCCATCCTGGAGGACGGCCAGGTCAAGCGCGGCAAGTTCGGCGTCGCCGGCGAGTTCGGCCACATGCAGGTGGTCCCCGGTGGCCACCGCTGCCCCTGCGGCAACCGCGGCTGCTGGGAGCAGTACAGCTCCGGCAACGCCCTGGTCCGCGAGGCCCGCGAGCTGGCCGCCGCCGACTCCCCGGTCGCGTACAACATCATCGAGCGGGTCAAGGGCCACATCCCGGACATCACCGGCCCCCTCATCACCGAGCTCGCCCGCGAGGGCGACGCCATGTGCATCGAACTCCTCCAGGACATCGGCCAGTGGCTCGGCGTCGGCATCGCGAATCTCGCCGCCGCCCTCGACCCCTCCTGCTTCGTCGTCGGAGGGGGCGTCTCCGCCGCCGACGACCTGCTCATCGGCCCCGCCCGGGACGCCTTCCGCCGTCATCTCACCGGCCGCGGCTACCGCCCGGAGGCCCGCATCACCCGCGCCCAGCTCGGCCCCGAGGCGGGCATGGTGGGCGCCGCCGACCTCGCCCGGCTCGTCGCCCGCCGCTTCCGCCGCGCCAACCGGCGCCGGGTGGAGCGGTACGAGCGGTACGAGCGCTACGCCCAGGCCTTCCGGAACGGCGCCCAGGCCCTGGGCGACCGCACCCCCGAGGACCCGCGGCCATGACCGTCCCGCAGCAGACCCCCCAGGCGCCGCGCTCCCCGGCCCCGGAGCCGTACCGCCGCCGGAAGGCCGGACTGCCCGAGGGGCACGGCCACATGATCCGCCGCCGCTGGCTCACGGCGGTCATCATCGTGCTGCTCGTCGGCATCCCCGCCGGCTATCTGGTGATCTCCGCCGGCCAGAGCCGGGACAGCGGCCGCGACAAGGAGCGCGAGTCCTCGGTCGTCGGCCTCCAGGACAACTGGCCGTCGCAGATGAAGCGGCGTGTCTTCGAGGTCCCGATCCCGCGCGGCGCCTGGGACGTCGCGTACTACGAGACCAGCAACTGGAAGACCAGCCGCCTCTACGTCCGCTTCACCACCACGGCCACCGGTCTGGACACCTTCCTCGCCGAGTCCGGCACGAGCCGCGCGGCGCTCGGCCCCGGGCGGGTCACCGTGGGGGAGCGGGACGCCGACATCGTCGGCTGGACCTTCGGCCCCGACGGGACCTGGTCGGCCACGACCGTCACCCGTGAGCGGCCCCGGCCCGCCACCGACATCACCGTGGACCTGACCGACCCGGCCTTCCCGCAGGTGTACGTGGTCTCCACGACCAGCCCCTGAGGCGGCCCGTCTCCGCTCGAACCGTCGCTGACCGGCGGTACGCCCGCGCGGTCAGGCGGCGCGGCCCGCGTCGATCTCGGCCACGAGGGCTTCGACGCGGGCCCGGATCTCGTCCCGGATGGGCCGCACGGCCTCGACGCCCTTGCCGGCCGGGTCGTCCAGCGCCCAGTCGAGGTACCGCTTGCCGGGGAAGACCGGGCAGGCGTCGCCGCAGCCCATGGTGATCACGTAGTCCGACGCCCGGACGGTCTCGGCGGTCAGCACCTTCGGCCGCTGGTCCGCGATGTCGATGCCGAGCTCGGCCATGGCGGCGACGGCGGAGGGATTGACCCGCTCGCCGGGGGCCGAGCCGGCGGAGCGGACCTCCACACGGTCGCCCGCCAGGTGACGCAGGAAGCCCGCGGCCATCTGGGAGCGGCCCGCGTTGTGGACGCAGACGAAGAGGACGGAGGCGAGCGGGGCGGTCATCGGTTCTTCCTCGGGGTGGGAGAGGAGCGGGCGGCCCCGGCCGGACATCAGCGGGGGATGATGTGAAAGTATCAGCCCATGATGACGTCAGTCGACACTGACCTGATCCGGGTGCTGGCCGACCCGCTCAGGCTCCGGATCGTGACCCTGCTCGCCCGCGAGACGCTCTGCACCACCCACCTGGTGGAGGAGACCGGTGCCAGGCAGACCAACCTCTCCAACCACCTGAGGGTCCTGCGCGAGGCCGGGGTGGTCGACACGGAGCCCTGCGGCCGGTTCACGTACTACCGGCTGAAGCCCGAGGTCATCGAAGCGCTCGCCGGCCAGTTCACCGCCCTGGCCGCCTCCGCCCGTGCCAACGCCGACACCAAGAGGTCCTGCCCGTGACCCCCCTCGCCCCCGCGGCGGCCGAGGAGCCCTCGGTCGCCGGGAAACTGTCGACACTCGACCGCTTCCTCGCCGTCTGGATCCTGCTCGCCATGGCCCTCGGCCTCGGTCTCGGGCGGCTGGTCCCCGGCCTGAACGACGCTTTGGCGAAGGTCGAGATCGGCGGCATCTCCCTGCCGATCGCCGCCGGCCTGCTGATCATGATGTACCCGGTCCTCGCCAAGGTCCGCTACGACAGGCTCGACGCCGTCACCGGCGACAGGAAGCTCATGGTGTCGTCGCTCGTCCTCAACTGGCTCCTCGGCCCGGCCGTCATGTTCGCCCTGGCCTGGATCTTCCTGCCGGACCTGCCCGAGTACCGCACCGGCCTGATCGTCGTGGGCCTCGCCCGGTGCATCGCCATGGTCGTCATCTGGAACGACCTCGCCTGCGGCGACCGCGAGGCGGCAGCCGTCCTGGTGGCGCTGAACTCGGTCTTCCAGGTGATCGCGTTCGGCCTGCTCGGCTGGTTCTACCTCGACCTCCTTCCCGGCCTGCTGGGCCTCGGCGAGGGGGAGGCCCTCGACATCTCCATGGGGGAGATCGCGTGGAACGTCGTCGTCTTCCTCGGCGTCCCGCTCGTCGCCGGCTTCCTCACCCGCCGCATCGGCGAGCGGAGGATCGGCCGCGAGTCCTACGAGGCGGAGTTCCTGCCGAGGATCGGCCCGTGGGCGCTGTACGGCCTGCTGTTCACGATCGTCCTCCTCTTCGCCCTGCAGGGGAGGACCATCACCTCGCAGCCGCTGGACGTGGCCCGGATCGCGCTGCCGCTGCTGGTCTACTTCGCGGTGATGTGGTTCGGCTCCTTCGCCCTCGGCAAGGCCGTCGGCCTGCGTTACGACCGGACCGCGACCCTGGCGTTCACCGCCGCGGGCAACAACTTCGAGCTGGCCATCGCCGTGGCCGTCGCGACCTTCGGTGTCACCAGCGGACAGGCCCTCTCCGGCGTGGTCGGCCCCCTCATCGAGGTCCCCGTCCTCATCGCGCTGGTGTACGTGTCGCTGGCCTGGCGCCGGAGATTCCCGCCGGCCCTGCGGTGACCGTCACGGCCGCCCGGGTCACCCGATCCGGGGGCTGCGGCGCTCGATGAGGACGGTGTCGCGCCAGC
Source organism: Streptomyces sp. (assembly GCF_031178505.1). GTDB lineage: Bacteria > Actinomycetota > Actinomycetes > Streptomycetales > Streptomycetaceae > Streptomyces > Streptomyces gulbargensis. The sequence continues at coordinate 8,396 of NZ_JAPSIW010000107.1, forward strand.
GGCCGTGGAGCAGTCCGATGCGCTCGCGGGTCCCGACCACCCGGAAGCCGGCCCGCGCGTGCACGGCGAGGCTGGCGGCGTTCTCGGGGAAGACGCCGGACTGGATCGTCCAGATCCCGGCGGCCTCGGTGGAGTCGATCAGCGCGGCGAGGAGCGCTCCGGCGACGCCCCGCCCGCGCGCCCCGGGGTGGACGTACACGGAGTGCTCGACCACGCCGGCGTACACGCACCGGTCGGAGACGCCGGTCGCGGCCACCCAGCCGAGGAGCCGGCCGGCCTCGTCGACGGCGGCGAAGCGGTGCGCGGGCAGCTTGGCCGCGTCGAACTCCTCCCAGGTGGGGGCCACCGTCTCGAAGGTGGCGTGACCCTCGTCGATGCCGGCCTGATGGATCGCGATCACCTCGCCGGCGTGGGCGGCGGTGAGCGGGACCACCCGGGGTGAGGCGGTCACGTGGCGGCCGCCTTGGTGAGCAGCTGCCCCATGGCCGCCAGGACGGCGGGCTCGACCCGGTAGTAGACCCAGGTGCCGCGCCGTTCGGAGGAGAGCAGTCCGGCCTCCCGCAGTTTCTTCAGGTGGTGCGAGACGGTCGGCTGGGAGACCCCGACGTCGGAGATGTCGCAGACGCAGGCCTCGCCGCCCGGGTGCGAGGCGACGGCGGAGAACAGGCGGAGGCGCACCGGATCGCCCAGGGCCTTGAACATCCTCGCGGTGCGCTCGGCCTCGTCCGCCGTCAGTGGCCGTTCGGCCAGGGGCGGGCAACAGGCCTCGGTCTTCGACATGTGTCTATGTTGACATGCGTCGAACCAATGCGCGCATCCATATAGACGTCTGTCTATGTTGACGTCTGTCGAATCAGATGTCAGGCTGGGGTCATACACATCGACAGACGTCGATACAGCGAGGGGAACCACCGTGACCACCACCGCTCAGCCGCTGCCCGTCCTCGTGATCGGGGCCGGCCCGGCCGGCCTGGCCGCCGCCGCCCATCTGCTCGAGCGCGGCATCGAGCCGCTCGTCCTGGAGGCGGGGGAGCGGCCGGGCGCCGCCGTCCGCGCGTGGGCGCACGTCCGGCTGTTCTCGACCTGGGGCGAGGTCGTCGACCCGGTCGCCGCGGCTCTCCTCGCCCGCACCGGCTGGACCGCGCCCGACCCGGCCGCCTACCCGACGGGCGGCGACTGGGCGGACCGGTACCTCCAGCCGCTGGCCGACGCCCTGGGGGACCGCGTGCGCCTCGGCGTCCGCGTCACCGGAGTCAGCCGCGCCGGCCGTGACCGGACCGTGGACGCGGACCGCGCGGCCCGTCCGTTCGCCGTGCACACCGAGCACGCCGACGGCCGCGAGGAACGCTTCCTCGCCCGCGCCGTGATCGACGCCTCCGGTACGTGGTCCACGCCCGGCCCCGCCGGCGCCTCCGGCCTCCCGGCCCTCGGCGAGAAGGCGGCCGCCGCCCGGATCACGTACCGCGTCCCCGACCTGCGCGACCCCGCCGCCCGCGCGCGGTACGCGGGCCGGCGCACCGCCGTCATCGGCTCCGGCGCCTCCGCCTTCACCGCGCTCGCCTCCCTCGCCGACCTGGCCGGGGCCGAGGACGGCGAGGGGACGAAGGCCGTGTGGATCCTGCGCCGGGGCCTCTCCGGCTCCACCTTCGGCGGCGGTACGGCAGACCAGCTGCCCGCCCGGGGAGCCCTCGGCCTCGCCGCCAAGGCCGCCGTCGACGAAGGCCACGCGGATGCCGTCACCGGCTTCCGCACCGAGGCGATCGAACGCGAGGGCGGCCGGCTCGTCCTCGTGGCGGAGGACGGCCGCCGCCTCGACCCGGTGGACGAGGTCGTCGTCCTCACCGGCTTCCGCCCCGACCTGTCCTTCCTCGGCGAACTCCGTCTCGGCCTGGACGAACGCCTCCAGGCTCCCGTCGCCCTGGCCCCGCTGATCGACCCGAACCAGCACTCCTGCGGCACCGTGTACCCGCACGGGGTCAGGGAGCTCTCCCACCCGGAGAAGGGTGTGTACCTGGTCGGGATGAAGTCCTACGGCCGCGCGCCGACCTTCCTCGCGCTCACCGGCTACGAGCAGGTCCGCTCCGTCGTCGCGGCCCTCGCCGGTGACCACGAGGCCGCCGAGCGCGTCGAACTCGTCCTGCCCGAGACGGGCGTGTGCGGCGGCGCCGGCCTCTACGACCAGCCGGCCGGGGACGAGCCGGCCGGGGCGGAAGGCTGCTGCGCCCCGGCGCCCGCCCTGATCCGGCTGGGCACCTCCGGCCCCGGCCCTTCCCGCGGCTGACCCGCCTCCCCCCGGCCCGCTCTCAGGCGGGGTGACCGGGCGAGAAGTGGAGGACGTCGCCGAGCCGCAGCGCGCGGGGGCGGCCCTCGTCCGCGCGCCCCTCGGGCCCCGACGAACCGCCGGCGACGGGGGTCAGACGGAAACCGACATGGTCCCCGCCGTCCGTGCGCTCCTCCACGCGGCCCACGAACCAGGCGTCGGCGTCCGCGAGCAGGGGAGTGCCGTGGGGCCCCTCCGTCCACTCCGTCCGGGCGAACTTGTCGACGCGGTGCCCGGTCTCCTCGGCGAACAGACGGGCGGTCTCCAGGCGCGCCCGGCTCAGTACGTGCACGGCCAGGTGGGCGGACCGGCAGGCGACCTCGTACGTGTGGTTGCGCCGGGACAGCCACACCATGAAGCCCTCCGGGTCGATCGAGCACTGGGAGGCGAACCCCACGAGACAGCCGGCCCGCGTGCCGTCCCCGGCTCTCGCCGTCACCACGAACACCGGGGGGTCGAGCAGATCCGTCACGGCGTCCAGATGCGCCACTGGCCGCTCCTCTCCTTCACGCGAACGGGGGCTGAACGCGGGGCACCGGGCCCCTCGGGGACCCGGTGCCCACCACCGCTCCGGTCATTCCGGCCCGGCCGTCAGGTGCTGTCCGCCGCTCCGGTCGCCTTCGTGTGCCGCAGCAGCGCCGTCGCCGCCAAGGCGATCACCGCGGCGGCGCTGAGCACCGCCAGGGCCTGTGCCCAGGCGAACCGGGAACCCAGGCTGCTGGTCAGCAGATCCACCGTGCGCATTCCGGCCAGGAGGTGCAGCCCGATGAGGCCGACGGCGACCGCCGCCGCGGCGGCCCAGGCGCTCAGGCTGTCCCGTACCGCCAGCAGGACGCCGACGAACAGGCAGAACAGGGTGATCACGACCGACACCATCGCGGCGGTGCCGCCGGAACGCAGCCCCGCCACATCGGTCGGCAGGTGCAGCAGCCCGCAGGCGAACAGGGCCGCCACCGCCGGCCAGCGCAGCCCCGACCGCAGCGCGGTCGAGGGGGCGTGGCTGCCCGGACCGGTCGCGAGCGCCTGGTCCAGCGGCGACCTCGCCCTCAGGGCCCCGCGCAGCCGCTTCGACCCGGCCTTGTCCGCACCGGGCGGCGTGAGCGTGGGCGCGGGGGTCCGTTCCGCGGCGGCACCCTGGCCGGGGTCGGTCCCGCGGGCGGACTCGCCCTCGGGGCCGCCCGTCGTCCGCCAGCCGCTGCTGTCGGCGCCGATGATGTTGACGAGTTCGACGATGTCCTCGATCGGCCGCCCCACGGCCGCGGCGCGCAGCGTGGTCTCGGCCTGGTGGAGGTCGTACCCCGACTCGTTGAGGAGCGCGATCAGCTGCCGCACCTCGTCGAGGGGCCGCGAGACGGCGGCGGCCCGGAGCGCCACATCGGCGGGGCTGGACACCTCACCGGACGCGGTGAGCCGCGCGACCAGCGCGGCGACCTCGGGCACCGGCCGTTCGGTGGCCGCGGTCCACAGCAGGGTGTGGATCGCGTCCTCGCCGCTCTCGCCGTCGTCGGCACTCCCGGCGGTGGCCTGCTCGGCACCGGCGGGGGGTTCCGGCTCACCGGCCCGGGCCGCGACAACCCCGGACTCGTGCGCGGCGGCTTCCGGTGCCGCCGGCCGGGGCTCGGCGGGCGCGGGCTCGGAGGGGCGGTGCTCCACCGGCTCGGCGGGCGCGGGCTCGGAGGGACGGCGCTCCACCGGCTCGGGCCGCGGCACGATGGGGCGGGGCTCCGTGGGGGCCGCCATGGCCGGGGGGAACGGCGGAGGCGGAGGCGGCGGAGGAGGGGGCGCGGGCGGTACGGCCGGCTCCGGCGGTCCGCCGTGACCGGTGCCGCCCACCGACGCCCCGGTCTCCGGGGCGGGGGAGGACGGCGTACTCCGAGCCGGTGTGCGGGTCGAAGGGGACCAGGGCTCGGGCCCTGGAGTGGTGGTGCTGTCCAAGGGGTCGGGGGTCATGGTGGGGCTCCATTCGTGGCCATCCCGCGGGGCGTCCACGGTGACTGGCTCGCGACGCGCCGATGAATGCGTACCTGAAGACCACTAGTACGCAGATCACCACGCTGCGCCATCCGGGACGTCCCGAACTGCTCCGACGGAGCGAAAACCCTCCCGGAGGCGCGGCACCGTCCGGCCGCCGGCACCGCGGGCGAGGCCCCCCTGGGGCCCGCGTCCCAGGGCCCCCGCGAGGGCTGGTCATACGATCTCGAATCATGTTCGAGAAGAAGGCTCCGGCACCCGCTCGACCAGTGGTGCAGCGCCGGTCCCCGGCTGGACGAGCTGGTGCGTGCCTTCGGCGAGGCACAGGCGGAGTGGTTCCGGCGCCGGCTCGTCGACCGGGAGTTCGTCCCCGCCGGCACCCCCGGCTCGCGCTGGTCCTCGCCTTCGAGGTGGGCACCCGGCTCCTCGCCGTCGCCTTCCGGCGCTCGCCCGGCGGCGACGACGCCACGATCACCGAGGCCCGCCGCTGGTCACCGCCTACCTGGAGACGTACGCCGGGACAGGGACCCGGCGGCGCGACTGACGCGCACGGCCCGCCCCCTCCGGGCCCGGCCCCGGCGCCACGGCCCCGGGACCCGCTGCCGCCCCCGGACGGCGACCCTCTAGGCTGTCCCGACCCCCGCTGGAGGGGTCCGTGCGAGAGATGAGAGGGTCTGGCGGGTGAGCGATACACCGACGAACACCCTGCAATACCGCGTCGACGGGCGCGACGACGCTCCGGTCCTGGTCCTGGGGCCCTCCCT
>NZ_JAPSIW010000739.1 GCF_031178505.1 Streptomyces sp.
TCGTCCTGGACGAATACGTCCAGGCACGTGGGCCGTGGTCCGCCGTCGTCGCGGCCGGCGACGTGCTCACGATCGTTGACCTCGACGGCAACCAGGCGGTCGACTGCCTCCTCTACGCCGCCGACGACACCACCGTCCGGTACTCAGCACCCGTCACCATCGCGCAGCAGCGCTCCATCGTCCTGACCACCGGCTCGGTGCTTCGCGCCGACACCGGCCTTCCGCTGATGACCGTCGTCGCGGACGAAGTAGGGGTCCACGACACCATCGGCGGTGCGTGCTCGCAGGAGTCGAACACCCTCCGGTACGGCCAGCACACCCGTGAACAGCACGCCTGCGTGGAGAACTTCCTCATCGAGGGCTCGCGGTGGGGACTCGGCAAGCGGGACCTCGTATCCAATATCAACTGGTTCATGAACGTTCCGGTCGATCCCGACGGCGCCCTCGGCATCGTGGACGGGCTCTCCGCTCCCGGCAAGCGCGTGGCCCTCCGCGCCGAGGTGGACACCCTCGTACTCGTCTCCAACTGCCCGCAGGTCAACAATCCCTGCAACGGCTTCAATCCCACCCCCGTCCGCATGATCGTCACACGTCCGGGAGACGCAGCATGAGCCGTTTCGACACCCTGCTGGTAGCGAACCGCGGCGAGATTGCCTGCCGCATCATCGAGTCGGCTCGGAAGCTCGGCCTGCGTACCGTCGCCGTGTTCTCCGAGGCCGACCGCGGGGCGCGCCACGTCCGGCTCGCCGATGAGGCGGTCCTCCTGGGACCCGCCCCGGCGAAGGAGTCCTACCTGCGCGTTGACGCCCTGCTCGCCGCCGCCGTGGCCACCGGAGCCGGAGCAATCCACCCGGGGTACGGCTTCCTGTCCGAGGACGCCGACTTCGCCGAGGCCGTGGAAGCGGCCGGACTGGTGTTCGTTGGCCCCACCCCAGAGCAGCTGCGCATCTTCGGCACCAAGCACACCGCCCGCGACGCCGCCTCCGCCGCGGGCGTCCCCATGATCGCCGGTTCGGGCCTGCTCGACAGCGTGGAAGACGCCCTGGCGGCTGCAAAATCCATCGGCTTCCCGCTCATGCTCAAGGCCACTGGTGGCGGCGGCGGCATCGGGATGACCGTGTGCCGTTCGGAGGAAGAACTCACCGAGAGCTTCCCGCGCGTTGCCCGCCTCGCGGGAGCGAGCTTCGGGACCGCCGGCATCTTCGCCGAGCGCTACGTGGAGAACGCCCGCCACGTGGAAGTCCAGGTCTTCGGCGACGGCGAGGGCCGCGTGGTCAGCCTGGGCGACCGCGACTGCTCCCTGCAGCGCCGGCACCAAAAGGTCCTCGAGGAAGCTCCCGCTCCCGACCTGCCGGACGCCCTCCGCGAGGAACTGCACCGCAGCTCGCGCGCCCTGTGCGCCTCGTTGGGCTACCGCTCGGCGGGAACCGTCGAGTTCGTCTACGACTCTGCACGCCAGGAAGCGTCCTTCCTCGAGGTGAACGCGCGCCTGCAGGTCGAGCACCCTGTCACGGAGTCGGTCACCAGCGTCGACCTTGTCGAGTGGATGCTCCGCCTCGCCCAGGGCGGGGACGATGCAGCCGCCGTGCTGGCCGACGTTCCGGAGAGCGTCCCCGTCTCCGGCCATGCCGTCGAAGCCCGCGTGTACGCCGAGGACCCGGCGCGGGGCTTCCAGCCCAGCGCGGGCACCATCACCAACGCCGCCTACCCCACCGCTGACCACCTCCGCGTGGACACCTGGGCCGAGACCGGCAGTGAGGTTTCCACCAACTACGACCCGCTCCTCGCGAAGGTCATCACCTCCGGTGAGAACCGCGACGAGGCCTTCAACCGCCTCGCCGGCGCCCTGACCGGCACGCGCATCGACGGCATCGAGACCAACCTCGGCATGCTCCGCGCCGTCAGCACCCTCGACGTCGTCCGCGAAGCAGCCCACTCCACGAACACCCTGAACAGCATCGGCGATCCGGAGCCGCGCATCACGGTCGAGCGTCCGGGCCTGCAGACGAGCGTGCAGGACTGGCCGGGCCGAACGGGGCTGTGGAAGGTCGGCGTGCCGCCCAGTGGGCCGATGGACGACCTCTCCTTCCGGCTGGGCAACCGCGCCCTGGGCAACCCCGAGGGTGCTGCGGGCCTCGAATTCACGATGACCGGCCCCAGTCTCACGTTCTCGCATGCCACCCGGCTCTGCGTCACCGGTGCCGACGTCCGCGTCACGGTCGACGGCGTCGAGGTGCCACTGTGGGAACCGGTCACCGTCCCGGCAGACGGAACGCTCGACGTCGGTACGGCCGAGAGCGCCGGCATGCGCGGTTACATCCTGTTCGCCGGCGGCCTCGACCTTCCGCTGTATCTTGGCAGTGCCTCCACTTTCACTCTCGGCCAGTTCGGCGGTCACGCCGGACGCGTACTCCGTTCCGGCGACGTGCTTCGTACGGTCCCGACGGACAAGAACGAAGACCTGCCAGCGAGCGAATCGCCTGTACCGGTTGACGCCCGTCCGGCCCTGACCTCCCGGTGGGAGCTCACCGTCGTCGAGGGTCCTCACGGCGCCCCGGAGTTCTTCCAACGGGAGGACATCGACGAACTCTTCGCCACCGATTACGAGGTGCATTTCAACTCGGCACGGACCGGCGTCCGGTTGATCGGCCCCAAGCCGAGATGGGCACGGAACGACGGCGGCGAGGCCGGCCTGCATCCCTCCAACATCCACGACACCCCCTATTCGGTAGGTGCACTGGACTTCACCGGCGACACCCCGATCCTGCTGGGACCGGACGGACCCAGCCTGGGCGGCTTTGTGTGCCCGGTGACCGTGGTGACGGCCGACCGCTGGAAGCTCGGCCAGCTTCGCCCGGGCGACTCCGTGCGCTTCGTGCCGGTGAAGGCAGCCCAGGCACCGTCCCTGCGCGATCTGAGCCCCGGACGTCAACTCATCCTTCCCGAGACGCCAGAACCTGCAGGCGCCGCAACCGGTTCGCGGGCTACCCCGCTACTCCGCCGCGGCGATGGCGACGACGGCGTCCTGGCCCGCGTGGCAGAGGAACCAGGCCGTCCCGCCGTCACCTACCGGCGCTCCGGCGACGACAACCTTCTGGTCGAGTACGGCGACATGGTCCTGGACCTCGGCCTGCGGGCCCGGGTGCACGCCCTGCGCCAGGCCGTCGAGCAACTGCGCCTTCCCGGCGTCATCGACCTCACACCGGGGATCCGCAGCCTGCAGATCAAAGTGGACCCATCCGTCCTGTCCACCCGCCGCCTGCTGGACGCGGTCCGGGAGATAGAGCGAGCCCTACCGGCGAGCTCCGAACTCGTGGTCCCCAGCCGGTCGGTCCGGCTCCCCCTGTCGTGGGACGACCCCGCGACCCGCGAGGCGATCGAGCGGTACATGGCCGGAGTGCGCGACGACGCCCCCT
>NZ_JAPSIW010000740.1 GCF_031178505.1 Streptomyces sp.
GAGGGCCGTGTCGGTGTAGGCGAGGCCGCCTTCCAGTGTGCCCTTGCGGTAGAACGCGGCGTCCGGCAGTTCCGAGCCCATGCCGCCCTCGCCGGCCGCGAAGGCGGTCAGGGCGAAGTGGCCGCCCCGGGCGAGGACGCGGTCGAGGAGCGCCAGGTGGGTGACGCGCCGGTGCGGCGGCAGGTGGTGGAAGCAGCCGGAGTCGTACACGAGGTCGTACGGGCCGTCGGCACCCAGCTCGGGGGCGGTGAAGGCGTTCCCGCACACGAAGCGGATCCGGTCGGCGAGGCCCGCCTCCCGGGCCCGGTCCCGCGCCCAGTCGATCGCCGTGGGGGACAGGTCCACCGCGTCCACCGTGTAGCCGAGCGAGGCCAGGTACAGGGCGTTCCGGCCCGGCCCGCAGCCGAGGTCGAGTGCCCGCCGGACACCCGCGCCGCCTTCCGGGAGCAGCCCCCGTTCCACGTACGACACCAGGTTCTCGTCCGGCTTCGCGACGAAGAACGGCACCGGCCTTTCGCGGTCGGCGTAGAACCCGTCCCACCATCCGGCGCCGCCCCGCGACCACCGGTCGGCGCCCGGCGCGAACAGCCCGTCGAGCAGGGCCATGACGTCCTCGACCGTACGGATACCGCGGTCCTTCTCCACCATGTGGATCTCCCCTCCGTGTCCCGCCAGCCTAGGGCGCGGAGGAGAGAAAGCCCAGGTCGGAGGGGGTGTGGCGGCGTGGAGTGGAGTTGCTGTACGGCCTCGGGGCGGGGCGCGGGGACGGCCGCCGACGGGGCAGCCGCCGCCCCGGGCGAAAGGCTTCCGGCGCCCCTTCCCGGCGCGGGAAGCGGCCTTCCCGGGCGCCGCCAGGGACGGTTTCCCACCGTCCGCGGCGGCTCCGCCGACGGCGAACGCCGTGCGGATACGGGGAGTTGGGGTGGTCCACTGACCGCATGGACATTCTGGTTCTGGGCGGTACGGCATGGGTGGGCCGCGAGCTGTCGCGGCAGGCGCTGGAGCGGGGTCACGAGGTGACCTGTCTGGCGCGCGGGGAGAGCGGAGGAGTGGCGGAGGGGGCCGCCCTGGTGGCGGCGGACCGGCGGGACCCGGGGGCGTACGACGCGCTCCGGGAGCGGGACTGGGACGCGGTCGTGGAGGTGTCCTGGCAGCCCGCCTTCGTGCGCGGCGCGCTCGACGCGCTCGGCGGCCGGGCCCGCCACTGGACGTACGTGTCCTCGTGCAGCGCGTACGCCGCGCACGACGATCCGGGCGCGGACGAGTCCGCGCCGCTGCTGGAACCGACGGAGCTGGGCGAGGTCGGCCGCGAGCTGTACGGCGAGGCCAAGGTGGCCTGCGAGCGGGCCGCCGCGGCGGTGGTCGGCGACCGGCTCCTGGTCGCCCGCGCGGGGCTCATCGGAGGACCCGGCGACCACACCGGCCGCACCGGTTACTGGGCCGCCCGCGCGGCCCGCGCCCCGGAGGCGCCGCTGCTCGTGCCGGACGAGCCGGAGCTGCCGACCCAGGCGATCGACGTGCGCGACCTCGCGGCCTGGCTGCTGGACTCGGCGGAGACGGGGCGCAGGGGAACGTACAACGCGGTCGGTCCGGCCGTCCCCCTCCGCGAGTGGATCGCGCTCTCCCGGGCCGCCGGCGGTCACACCGGCCCCGTGGTCGCCGCCCCCTCGAAGTGGCTCCTGGAGCAGGGCGTCGCGCAGTACATGGGTCCCGAGTCCCTGCCGCTGTGGCTGGCCGACGACGACTGGCGCGGTTTCCAGGCCCGCGCGGGCGAGGCGGCGGCCGCCGCGGGCCTGCGGCAGCGCTCCCGGGAGGAGCTGATCGCCGACACCCTCGCCTGGGAACGCGAGCAGGGCCTGGACCGCGACCGGCGGGCCGGTCTCAGCCCCGCCCGCGAGCGGGAACTCCTCGCGCTCCTCGACGCCTGACCGGCGCTTCCCGCCCCGGGCAACCTTCGCGGGCCGCGCCGGGTCCTCTTTCGGAGAGGACCGCGAAGGGAGAGGGACACGATGGAGGAACTGGGGAGCGCCGTGGTGAGGGCACTGCGCTGGGCCGCGGTCGGCCTGGAGGCCCTCACCGCCTGGTACGACCTGCGCACCACGGGCGGGGCGTCCAAAGTCACCGGGAAGAAGGGACGTTGGGGCGCGGCGGGTTCTCCGGCCGCGCGCCGGGGCGCCGCGTAGGGTCGTCGGATGACCAACAGCGAGGTGCGTGGTGATGTGCGGCCGCCCGATGTCGAGGGCGACGAGAGGACGACCCTGCTGGCCTTCCTGCGGTACCTGCGGGAGGCCGTCGTCGCGAAGACGTACGGCGCTCCCGAGGAGGCGCTGCGGACGCCCGGGGTGCCGTCGGGGACGAGCGTTCTCGGGTTGCTGAAGCACCTGACGGAGGTGGAACGCGGCTGGTTCGCCTGGGCCTACGCGGGGGAGGACATAGCTGTCGCCGAGGACGACGCCCTCACCCCGCGGGACACGGTGGACAGCCTCGTGGCCGCCTACCGGGCGGCCGCCGCGCACTCCGACGCGATCGTCGTCACGTGCGACGACCTGGAACGCCCGGGGGCCCGCTCCCTCCGGGAGACGGCCGCACCGTCGATGCGGTGGATCCTCGTCCACATGATCGAGGAGACGGCCCGGCACGCCGGCCACGCCGACATCCTGCGGGAGCGGATCGACGGCGCCGTGGGGCGCTGAGGCGTCACCGCCGGGTGCGGTGGAGGCCGTCCAGGGTCGCGAGGTCCTCGGGGGTGAGGCGGAGGGAGCCGGCGGCGACGTTGGCGGTGAGGTGGGCGGGGTCGCCGGTGCCGGGGATGGCGAGGAGATGGGCTCCCTGGTGGAGGGTCCAGGCGATGCGGATCTGGGCGGGGCTCACCCCGTGGGCCTCGGCGACGGCGAGGAGTTCGGGACTCTCGGGGGCGGTGGCGCCGCCCTGGCCGCCGGCGGCGGCGATGGCGTAGAACGGCACGAAGGCGATGCCCTGCTCGCCGCAGTGGCGGACGAACGCCTCGTACTCGGGGCGGACGCCGATCCCGTACATGTTCTGGACGCAGACCACGGGCGCGATGGCCCGCGCCTCGGCGAGGTGGTCCGGGGTGACGTTGGAGAGCCCGAGGTGGCGGATGAGGCCGGCCTCGCGGAGTTCGGCGAGGGCGCCGAACCGCTCGGCTATCGAGTCGGTGCCGACGATCCGGAGGTTGACCACGTCGAGGTGGTCGCGGCCGAGCTGGCGCAGGTTCTCCTCGACCTGGGCGCGCAGCGCCTCCGGGGTGCGGGCGTGCTCGGCCCAGGCGCCGGAGGCGTCGCGGGCGGGCCCGACCTTGGTGGCGATGACGAGGTCCTCCGGGTACGGGCCGCCGAGCGCGCTGTTGATCAGCTCGTTCGCCGAGCGGAGCGGCGAGAAGT
>NZ_JAPSIW010000741.1 GCF_031178505.1 Streptomyces sp.
CGCAGGAGGAGGGAGGGGGTGGTCGTCATCCCTTGACGCCCGCGACGAAGACGGCCCAGGCGGCGGCGGGGACGACGAGGACGGGGCCGGTGGGATTCTTGCTGTCGCGGACGGGCACGACACCGGGGAGGTCGTCCAGGACTTCGAGGCACGATCCGCCCTCGCCGTTGCTGTACGAACTCTTGCGCCACGCGCCGACGAAGTCGTGCGACACCTCGACGCAGTCGCCGCCCTCACCGTTGCTGTAGCTGCTCTTGAACCAACGGGCGTTGTTCAGGTCGTACTGGCGCATCGTCTGAAGTCCTCCGCCGCCGATTCGATCAGGGCCAGGGACACCTCCGGCGACAAGGCGGTGACCCTCAGCAGATCGTAGGCCCGCTGTGCGCGCTTCACCACCGCCGGATCGTCGAGGAGCGTCCCCGAAAACGACGTCTCTGTATAGGCCGTTGGCGGTTGGTCCGCGTACTCCATGAGCTTCAACGTCCCGTTCATGGAGGCGTGCGCGCCCGCAGCGCGCGGAAGCACCGTCACCAGTACCCACCGCTGCCGGATCATCGCCGCGATGTGGTCCAGTTGCGCGGCCATCTCCGCCTCGCCGCCCACCGGGGTGAGCACCGCGTTCTCGTGCAGGATCACCCAATACTCGGGCCTTGTAGCGTCCTGGAGGATCGCCGCGCGCTCCATCCGCGCGCTGACCTTCTCCTCCACGTACGCGTCCGTGGCGAACGGGTTCGCCGCGACCGTCACCGCCCGCGCGTACTCCGCCGTCTGGAGCAGCCCCGGTACCACCGTCGGAGCGAACTCGCACAGCTTCGTCGCCACCGCCTCCAGCTCCGCCACCTCCGTGAAATACGAGGCGTACGGTGACTTGTCGATGAGTTTGCGCCACGTTCGTTCGAAAATACCGCCGGTTTGTAGGACTTCGTCGATTCGCTGGGCCACGTCTTTCTGCGGCTTTCGAATTCCCTGCTCGAACAGTCCGATGTAGGCGCCCGATACGAACACCCGTCTGCCCAGTTCCTCCTGGGAGAGCCCCGCCGACTCCCGGCGTTCCTTCAGGAGCTCGCCGAAGAAGACCCACGCGTCCTGCTGCTTGCCTCTGGCCATGGATTAACTCCCCCACCCGACCCCGCAGTTGTATGGCCTGCGCGTCTGTCGATTCTACGGATCGGACGCCACCCTGGAGTGGGGAAGCCGGAAATGGATTCAGAAAGGCATACGTTGGTGAAGGAAGACATCAAACGATCGACCACCGGGACGGTACGCGTGGCACAGGAGGCCGTGACGGAATTGCGCGAGGCGCTGGCGCGAGCGGGAATCACCCTCCCCTCGCTCGGGCTCGACGTCGTCACCCTCGCCGCCGAGCCCCCGAGGCCGCTCGTGGAATTGGGATGCTGCACGGTGGAAACGGCCCGGCTCCTCGCCGCCGCTGTACTGCCGGGGGAGGAGGACCGGTCATGACCCTGCCCATCGGGGCGTACGTCGTCGAGATCCGCACCGGACGGGTCGCGAGAGTCATGGGGCACGAGGGGCCCTACATCCAGGTCCGGCCGCTCGGCGGCGGCCGGGAGTGGGACGTCGAACCCGACGGGGTGCGCGAGGCGACCTCGGCGGAGCGGCTGAGCGCGGCCACGGCCCACGTGAACGCGCGGAGCCGGGGCGAGGTGCCCTGAGCTCCGGCGGGGTCCGCGCACTCCCGCAGGGGGCCGCCCGGCGCCGTACCCGGTCCGGTCGGCCCCCGACGTACGGGAGAATGGGGGCATGAGTCTGTTCCGCGACGACGGCATCGTGCTGCGCACCCAGAAGCTGGGTGAAGCGGACCGCATCATCACCCTCCTCACGCGCGGTCACGGCCGCGTACGCGCCGTGGCGAGGGGCGTGCGGCGCACGAAGTCCAAGTTCGGGGCCAGGCTCGAACCGTTCTCGCACGTGGACGTGCAGTTCTTCGCCCGGGGGAGCGACCTGATCGGCCGCGGGCTGCCGCTCTGCACCCAGAGCGAGACCATCGCCGCCTACGGGGGCGGCATCGTCACCGACTACGCCCGCTACACGGCGGGCACGGCCATGCTGGAGACGGCGGAGCGCTTCACCGACCACGAGGGCGAGCCGGCCGTCCAGCAGTACCTCCTGCTCGTCGGCGCCCTGCGGACCCTCGCCCGGGGCGAGCACGCGCCCCACCTCATCCTGGACGCCTTCCTGCTCCGTTCCCTCGCCGTGAACGGGTACGCGCCCAGCTTCGACGACTGCGCCAAGTGCGGACTCCACGGGCCGAACCGGTTCTTCTCGGTCGCGGCGGGCGGCGTCATATGCGGCGACTGCCGGGTGCCCGGAAGCGTCGTACCCTCGGCGGAGGCCATCGGCCTGCTCAGCGCGCTGCTCACCGGCGACTGGGCGACGGCGGACGCGTGCGAGCCGCGTCACGTCAGGGAGGGCAGCGGACTCGTGTCCGCCTATCTGCACTGGCATCTGGAGCGCGGCCTGCGCTCCCTGCGCTACGTAGAGAAGAGCTAGGAGATCCATCGCATGGCCATCGCACGACGCGGAATCCTCGGGCGGCAGCGCCGGGAGTACAAGACCCCCGAGCCGCACCCGTCCGGCGCCCGCCCGCCGAAGCTCCCGGCCGAGCTGGTGCCGAACCACGTCGCCTGCGTGATGGACGGCAACGGCCGCTGGGCCAAGGAGCGCGGCCTGCCCCGCACCGAGGGCCACAAGGTCGGCGAGGGCGTCGTCCTCGACGTGCTCAAGGGCTGCCTGGAGATGGGCGTGAAGAACCTCTCCCTCTACGCCTTCTCCACCGAGAACTGGAAGCGGTCGCCCGAGGAGGTCCGCTTCCTCATGAACTTCAACCGGGACGTCATCCGCCGCCGCCGCGACGAGATGGACGAGCTTGGCATCCGCATCCGCTGGGTCGGCCGGATGCCCAAGATGTGGAAGTCCGTCGTGGAGGAGCTCCAGATCGCCCAGGAGCAGACCGTCGGGAACGACGCCATGACGCTGTACTTCTGTGTCAACTACGGCGGCCGGGCCGAGGTCGCCGACGCGGCGCAGGCCATCGCCCGGGACGTGGCGGCCGGCAAGCTGGACCCGTCGAAGGTCAACGAGAAGACCTTCCAGAAGTACCTGTACTACCCGGACATGCCGGACGTCGACCTCTTCCTGCGGCCCAGCGGCGAGCAGCGCACCTCCAACTACCTCATCTGGCAGAGCAGCTACGCCGAGATGGTCTTCCAGGACGTGCTGTGGCCGGACTTCGACCGCCGTGACCTGTGGCGGGCCTGCGTCGAGTACGCCTCCCGCGACCGCCGCTTCGGCGGCGTCGACCCGGCCGACATGGCCGTCCTCGACAAGGCCTGACGGCGTACGGAGGGGCCCGCACCGGACACGTCCGGTGCGGGCCCCT
>NZ_JAPSIW010000742.1 GCF_031178505.1 Streptomyces sp.
CTCCACGGTACCCGGCATCCACCGTCCCCGGGGCATTCACGAGCGCGACGCCGCAGCGGGCGGCGAGTCCGGAGCGGGGGTGCACGAAGGCGGCGTACCCGTCCGGCAGCGCGAGGGAAACCCCGGTGGGCAGGACGGCGCGTTCGCCGGGGGCGAGGACGGCGGCCTCGGTGGTCACGAGGTCGGCGCCGGCGTCGCCGGGGTGGCCGTAGGCGGGGATGGGGACGTCCGGGTCCACGCGGCGGATGAGGACGTCGACAGGGTTGCGCATCAGGGGTTCACCTCGAAGGCGCGGGCGCGCCGGACCTGGTCGGGGTCGGACATGGCGGCCCGGATCTCCTCCGGGCGGCCGTTGTCGATGAAGTGGTCGACCTTGACCTCGATGAAGAGGGCGTCGGCGCGGACGGCGACGGGGCCGTCGGGCCCGCCGATCCGGCCGGTGGCGGTCGAGTAGATCTTGCGGCCGTGGACGGCGGTGACCTCGGCGTCCAGGTGGAGCACGGTCCCGACGGGGACGGGCCGGACGAAGTCGGTCTCCAGGCGGCCGGTCACCGCGATGACCCGCAGCAGCCAGTTCAGGGAGCCGAGGGTCTCGTCGAGCGCGGTGGCGAGGACGCCGCCGTGCGCGAGCCCGGGGGCGCCCTGGTGGTCGGCGGTGACGGTGAACTCGGCGGTGACGGTGACACCCTCTCCCGCCCGGGCGTCCAGGTGCAGGCCGTGGGGCTGTCCGCCGCCGCACCCGAAGCAGTGCGCGTAGTGGGAGCCGAGCGGCTCGCCGGGGGCCGGCGCGTCGGCGTGGCGTACCGGCGCCACGGCGTCGGCCGGTGGGGTGAGGGCGGCAGATGTTGCGGTCACAGGCGCAGACCTTACCCGCGCGGCCGGGCGGGGGGCGCGCCGTGCCAAGCTTGGGGACATGCAGCAGCCTCCCGTGCCGTCCCCGGCGTCCCCGTCCCCGTCCCCGTCCCCCGCGGCGCCGGTGCCGCCCGCCGCGCCGCGTTTCGACGAGCGGCTGACCGCGCCCCGCTCGTGGTGGGTGATCGCGGGCCTGCTGGGCCTCTCCGGGGGCCTGGTGATGTTCCCGCTGGGTACGGTGCCGACGCTGGGCGGCGTGATCGCGGCGGCGGTGCTGGCCGGTGTGGCGGTCTCCTCGTACGGCTCCGCGCGGATCCGGGTGGTGGCCGGTTCGCTGGTGGCGGGCGACGCCCGGATCCCGGTATCCGCTCTGGGGGCGGCCGAGGTGCTGGACGTGGAGGAGGCGCGCGCCTGGCGCACGCACAAGGCCGACCCGCGCGCCTTCATGCTGATGCGCAGCTACGTGCCCCGGGCGGTGCGGGTCGAGGTGACGGACCCGGCGGATCCGACGCCGTACGTCTACCTGTCGAGCCGTGAGCCGGAGGCGCTGGTCGCCGCGCTGGACGCGGCACGCGCCGAAGGCTGAGCCGCCGTACCGGCCCCCGTCTTCCGCCGGGGGCCTTTGCCGTACCCGAGCCGCTCGGCCCGGGTCGAACGCGGGGCCGACGGGTGGTCGAGGCACGCCGCGCCTCCGGGGGTGCCTGGCACGGCTCGGGGGGCGGATCCGCGGCCCGGGGGCCGTCACCGGGGGGCGCGGCTCAGAAGCCGAGCTCCTTGGGGTTCTCGGGCTGGTCGAGCGCGGGCAGCTCCGGCAGGTCCTCCCACGGGACCTGGCGGGCCCGCAGGTCCTTGCGGACGTGGGCGGCGAGCTTCTTGGTGTCGCGCCGGTTCATGACCGCTCCGACGGCCGCGCCCACCATGAAGGGGGCGAGGTTGGGCAGATTGCGCACCATGCGCTTCATGATCTGCTGGCGCAGTTCGCGCTTGAGCTGTCCGCCGAGCGCGGCGTTGACGGTGGTGGGCTTGGTCGGGTCGATGCCCCGCTCCTCCGCCCAGGACGTCAGATAGGCGACGGAGCGCTGGGTGAGGCGGCCGGGGGGCCGCAGGCCGTACACCTCGTGCAGTTCGGCGATGAGTTTGAGTTCCACGGCGGCGACGCCGGTGATCTCCGCGGCGAGCTCGGCCGGCATGGCCGGGGGTACGGGCAGCATGGCGGCGGCGCCGACGCCCGCGCCGACGGTGGAGCTCGCGTTGGCGGCGCCCGCGACGAGTTTGTCGGCGATCTCCTCCGGGCCGAGGCCCGGGAACTGCCGGCGCAGGGTCGCCAGGTCGCGGACGGGAATCCGCGGGGCCAGGTCGATCAGCCGGTCGGCCAGGAGGCCGATGCCGGCCTTCGCGCCCTCTCCGCCTCGTCTGACGCCGTGCCTCACGCTCTCGGTGACACCGCGCCGGACGGCGTCGATCCGCGACGACTCGGTCCTGAGTCTGTCGAGTCGCTTGCGCGCCGGGCCGGCCGGGCCTCCGGCGTCCGGTCGCCCGTCGCGCGCGGCGGCGGCCGGTGCGCCCGGGGGTGTGGTGTCCCGCTCCGCGGGAAGCGGTGCGGTGCCCGGCTCCGGGGCCTCGGCGGCCGCTTCGAGCGAGGCCGAGGGGCCTCGCCCGTCGTCAGGTGCGCCGGGGGAGGGCAGGGGGGCGGCGCGCTCGGCTTCGGAAGCCTCGTGGGCGTCCTCCGCCGGGCCCGGTCCGCCCTTGTACGTCTTCGGCCTGCCGGGGAGCCGTAGACGCCGCTTCCGGGACGGTGTGTCGCCTGCCACGGTCGAGCGTTCTCAGTCGCAGTCGCGGCAGATGGGCTGACCGTTCTTCTCCCGCGCCAGCTGGCTGCGGTGGTGCACGAGGAAGCAGCTCATGCAGGTGAACTCGTCGGCCTGCTTGGGCAGGACCCGGACGGCCAGCTCCTCGTTCGAGAGGTCGGCGCCCGGCAGCTCCAGGCCCTCGGCGGCCTCGAACTCGTCGACGTCGACGGTCGAGGTCGACTTGTCGTTGCGGCGGGCCTTCAGTTCTTCAAGGCTGTCCGAGTCGACGTCGTCGTCGGTCTTGCGTGGGGTGTCGTAATCCGTTGCCATGTCGCTCTCCCCCTCTGGGTGGTTGCGGGTGTCTCCAGCGCACGTAACGCGTGAGAGGTCGGACTTGTGCCCGACCTGAGGCGGAGATTTTGCCTCACATCAAGGTCTGTTACTCAATCGACACCCGTCCCGCCCTCTCACGAGTGAGGGGGTTGGGGTGGCGAACCGGACCGTACACGGTCCTCGGGGCGCCGCTCGCACGCGCCACCCCGTGTACTTCCCGTCATCCGAAGCCCGGGAAACCCGGATTTTTCCCGGTTTTCCGGCGGAATCCCCGATCACGGAGCGTGTGGCCGTCCGCCCCTCACCCTGTGATCGATCACACATGCGTGTCTCAGCATCAGAGCTCGGGAATTCCGCGCAAAGCGAACGGAACCGGTCGCGCGCACTGTGTCACATCGGCAGGGTGACTCGCATCACGAGGCCG
>NZ_JAPSIW010000743.1 GCF_031178505.1 Streptomyces sp.
GGTCGGCCGGGTGCCTGGGGTGGGTTCCCGGGGCGTCCGGTGTGGCCTGGCCGCTGACGGGAACAGCGTAGCGGATCGGGGCGGACGGGTGGGAGGAAGCAGGGGGTGGGGCGGCAGGGGGTTCGGGGCGATTTGCGATCGCTTAGGGGGAGGTGGGGTGCCGGACGTGGTTGGGGAGCGGGGTGGGAGAGACGGCCGGCGGGGGTGCGCGGGGATGGGGGACGGATGCCGGTATTCGGGGGGAGAGGTGCGCTTATCGGACGCCGTGGTGGAAAACGGGGTGCTCCGCAAGTGGATCAAGTCGCCTCGTTCAGGCGGGCTTTACCTGGGGAAACGGCTGACGTCGGTAAACAGGCCGGAGCATATGGTTCCGTGAGCCATCTCACAATACGACCCATTGCGGCCCACTCGCTGTTGCCAGAGGATCACACCGGGGCACGCCGGGGGCTCGATCGCGACCCGATCGCCGCCTTGCCCGTATCAACTGAGGATGGGGGAGTCCTTCATGTCTACGGCCCTTGATATTCACAGTCGGGAACTCGCGGAGCAGGGCTACACGCTGCTCGAGGGGATCACCACCGACGAGGAGGCGGCCGCAGCGGTCGGTGTCTTCGGTGAGCTGGTCCCGCAGTACGACGGATCGCTGCGGTACCAGGTGAAGGCCGCTCCCGGGTTCGAGCAGCGCCGGTACTCCAAGAGCGTCAACACGATCCTGGTGCACACCGAGGCGCCGGGCTGGAACCCGCCGCCCACCTATCTGGCGCTGCACTGCCGGGTGCAGGCCACCTGCGGCAGCGGGCACACCGAACTCGCCGACATGCGGGCCTTCGTCGCCTCGCTGTCCGAGCGCGACCGGGCCGCCCTCTACGAGCAGACCGTCGACTGGGTCGGCCACAACACCGGAGGCGTCGGCACCGAGGGCGTTCGCCGCCCCGTCGTCGAGGTCACCGACAGCGGCCAGGAGATCCTGCGCTTCAGCTACAACCTGCTGACCACCGGTCAGTACGACCCGCCGGTCGACGCCGCCGTCGACCCGGAGCAGCTGCCGCTGGGCAGCTTCGGCATCCACCTCGCCGAACAGGCCGAGGCCTTCTTCCGGGAGAACCGCGTCTCGGTGCTCATTCCCGAGAACCACGTCCTGATCTGGGACAACCAGCGTATGGTGCACGCCCGTTCCGCCTACACGGACAAGCGGCGCCACCTCACCCGCTACTGGATCGCCGCCCAGCGCTGAACCGCGCGCCCGTCACCAGTCACCCCGTCACCGGTGGCCCTGCCACCCCGTGACGGACACCACCGATCACGTGAGGCCCACGCATGACTGACGTCCGGAACGCGCCTGTTCAGGAAGCTCAGGAAGCTCAGGAGGAGTTCCCCACCGGACTCCCGGAGGAGCTCCGGGGGCTGCCCGAGGGCGTGCCCCGCCACGACCCCGACAACCAGATCGAGAGCGCCGTCATCCGCCGGCTCGTCGGCAACTGGCACCGGCGCGCCACCGTGAAGCGCGAGGAGCCGGACCTCGACGAACTCTTCGAGCTCGACCGCCCGGACTACCCCGAGCGGATCCTGCCCTTCCGCGACCACCCCACGTACCAGGCGCTGGACCCGGAGAAGAAGTCCCAGCTGCTGAGCTGGGCGTGGATCGCGTACAACCGGCACACCATCATGGCCGAGCAGAAGGTGGCCAACCCCGCCTTCGCCCTCGTCATGGAGGGCGAGTACCCCGAGCTCCAGGACGAGGCGCTCAACATCTCCCTCGCCCAGGCCATGGTCGACGAGCAGTACCACACGCTGATGCACCTCAACGCCAGCGCGGTCACGCGCCGCAAGCGCGGCCGGCCGATGCCCGACCACGAGCTGCCGATCTCCCACACGGCGCGCGAGCACCAGCGGCTGCGCGACAGCGCGGACGAGCGCTGGCAGCGGTCGCTGACCACCCTCGCCTTCGCGACGGTGTCGGAGATCTCCATCAACGCCTACCTGGACCTGCTCGCCGACGACCCGGACATCCAGCCGATCAACAGCAGCACCGCCAAGCTCCACAACCGCGACGAGTACTGCCACGCCTCCATCTCCGCGGTCCTCGCCGAGGTCGTCCACGACCGCCTCGACGAGAAGAAGCAGCGCTTCTTCCGCGACATGCTGTTCGAGGGCCTGGAGGCCTTCGTGGCCACCGACTACACGACCTGGCACCGGATCATGGACCTGGTCGGCGTCGAGGGCGGCCACGACATGCTGCACGACTGCCAGGCCGAGCAGAGCCGCAGCCGGCTCGTCCGCGACTACACGGGTCTGCACACCCTCATCGAGCGGATGGGTGTCCAGGACCTCGTGGAGTTCGACTGGTCCAAGTCCCACGTGGCGCGCTGAACGGAATCGAGAGAAACCCGTGAAGCACTACGCGAACGAGCGCCTCGCGCAGCTCGCCCGGGACCGCGGCATGCCGGACGAGTACGTCCGCGACCTGCGCGTGGTCTCCAGCGTCCTGCCGTTCAAGGTCAACGAGTACGTGGCCGACGAGCTGATCGACTGGTCGGCCGCGCCGGACGACCCGATCTTCCGCCTCACCTTCCCGCACCGGGACATGCTGCCCGCGCCGGTCTTCGACAAGATGGCGGCGCTGCTGGACGCGGGCGCGCCGCGCACCGAGCTGCGCGCCGCCGCCACCGCCGCCCAGCTGGACCTCAACCCGCACCCGGGCGGCCAGCTCGAGGCGAACGTGCCGACCCTCGACGGGCGCCGGCTCGACGGCCTCCAGCACAAGTACGCCGAGACGGTGCTCGTCTTCCCCTCCCAGGGGCAGACCTGCCATTCGTACTGCGGATACTGCTTCCGCTGGGCCCAGTTCGTCAGCCAGGAGGAGCTGCGCCAGGCGCTGCGCGACCCGGCCGACCTCACCGGCTACCTGGCCCACCACCCCGAGGTCACCGACGTGCTGTTCACCGGCGGCGACCCGATGATCATGCGGACCGAGGTGGTACGCCGCTGGGTCGAGCCGCTCCTGGAGCGGACCGACACGGTGCGCACCCTGCGCTTCGGCACCAAGGCGCTGTCGTACTGGCCGGACCGGTTCACCACCGGCCCCGACGCGGACGACCTGCTGCGGCTGTTCGAGGAGTGCGTGGCGCGCGGCCGGCACGTGGCCCTCATGGCGCACTTCTCGCACCCGCGCGAGCTGGAGACGGACGCGGTGCGCGAGGCGATCGCCCGGATCCGTGCCACCGGCGCCGAGGTGCGGGCCCAGGCCCCGCTGGTCGCCCACGTCAACGACGACCCCGCCGCCTGGTCGCGGATGTGGCAGCTCCAGGTCGAACTGGGCGTCATCCCCTACTACATGTTCGTGGAGCGGGACACCGGCGCCAGCAGCTACTTCGGCATCCCCCTCGCCCGGGC
>NZ_JAPSIW010000744.1 GCF_031178505.1 Streptomyces sp.
GGACCTCCCGGGCCGCCGCCCTCACGCGTGCTCCGCCCCAGCTCAGCGGCGCGGCACGGTCTGCCCGCTCTCCGCGTCCACCACGGCCCGGCCGCCCAGCGGCGCGTCCAGGGTCACCGTCAGGCTGATCTCCTTGGCGACCATGACGCACATCCGGTCCGGGTCGATCGGCTTCTCGGAGATCCGCACCGCGACCTTCCCGCCGGTCTCCTCGGCCGTCGCCGTGTAGGTGCTGCACACCCCGCCCCAGAAGGTGACGGTCAGCTTCCGGCCACCGGCGTCCGTCCGGTACGACTCCACCTTCCGCACCGGCGCCGTGCCCTCCTCCGGCGCGCCCGTCGCGGGCGGCTCCGCCCGCTCCGGCACCACGGCCGACCGTGTGACGGTGTACGGCGCCGCGTCCGCCGGGTCCGCGGTGAACAGCCAGGTCGGCACCAGCAGCCGCCCGCCCGCCTCGTCCTGCGCCGCCAGGCCCAGCACCGCACCCGTCACCGGCACCTCCCGGGGTGCGACGGGCTCCGAGGGCGGACACGGCACGGCCGGCTCGGCCTGCCCGCCGTCCGCCACGGCCGGCGGGTCGGTCGCACAGCCCCCGATGCCGATCGGACCCGACCCCTTCGACGCCTCGTTCAGCTGGGCCAGGGCCTTCTCCGCCGGCACCACCGGCCGCGTCTCGCCCCGCACCGGTTCCTTGAGCATCCCGCTGCCCGCGACCGGCCGTCCGTCCGGCCCGATGTGCAGGCCCGTCGACCAGCCGTACGTCGGCAGCCCGCCCACCACCGGATCGGCGTTCACCACGCGGACCGAGCCGTCCATCACCTGCGTCGCCCGCACCTTGGCGTCGTCCTGCCCGAGCGCCTTCAGGACCGGGGCCGCCGCGGCCTTCGCCGCCGCCTCGCTCACCGGCGTGCCCCGGCCGATCGGCGAGTGTCCCTCGCCCGGCGGCGGGCAGGCCGGGCCCTTGAGGCAGGCGTCACCGGCCGGACCGCCGTGCTGCCAGGAGTACGTCCAGCTGCCGGGGGCCTCCCGGGTCACGTCCAGGCGCGGCCCCGTGGCGTCCTTCTCCGGCCGTACCGTCCAGACCTTCTTCTCCAGGACGGGGGTGCCGGGCACACCGAGTGCCGCGGCCAGCCTGGTCACCTCCGCCGAGGTGACCAGGCCCTCGGGCCGGTGGACCGCGGCCGAGGAGGGCCCCTGGGGGAGTGGGCCCTTGGCTGTGTAGACGGTGCCCGCCGGGCCGCCGCCCGGGTCGGGCTCGCCGGGGGCGATCCCGGACGCGCCGTCCGACCCCCCCGGCGTACCGCCGCCGCCCGCCGTCCCCGGTGCCGGGGACGCGGCCGGACGGGAGTCCTCACCGGCGGCGGAACCCGCCAGGTACACGCCACCGCCGCCGGCGAGCAGCACACCCGCCGCCACCGAGGCGGTGAGCAGCGTCCGCCGCCTCCGCCCGTTCTCCGTATCGCTCACCGCAACGCTCCCTCGTGTCGATCGGACACCGGTGGGACGGAGCGGCCGCGCCGGCGGTTCCGTCAGTCGCCGTACTCGGCGGTCGCGCCGATGAGCCGTGCCGAGGCCGCCGGCACGTCCACGCCGTGGATGAGGGCGGGGGAGACCGGCGCGGGCGCGGGCGCGGCGGGGGTCACCCAGTGCGGGGCCATCCGGGCGCCGGCCCCGCGCAGCTCGGCGAGGCTCAGCTCGGACTCGTGTCGCTCACGGGAAGCGGGGTACGTCGTCATGGCCGCACCGTACGCACCACGACTGCCCGGAGAAAAGACCTACTCTGGGGTAGTTTCCACTGTTCGGCAGGACCGTTCCCACCCGGTAGCGTGAACTGTCATTACCGCCTTCCCGCAGGAGCACCCCGCCGTGCGTATCGCAGTCACCGGCTCCATCGCCACCGACCACCTCATGACCTTCCCCGGCCGGTTCGCCGACCAGCTCGTGGCCGACCAGCTCCACACGGTGTCGCTCTCCTTCCTCGTCGACAACCTCGACGTCCGCCGCGGCGGCGTCGGGCCGAACATCTGCTTCGGCATGGGCCAGCTCGGCGGCCGCCCGATCCTCGTGGGCGCCGCCGGCTACGACTTCGACGAGTACCGCGCCTGGCTCGACCGCCACGGCGTCGACACCGACTCGGTGCGCATCTCCGAGGTCCTGCACACCGCCCGCTTCGTCTGCACCACCGACAAGGACCACAACCAGATCGGCTCCTTCTACACGGGCGCCATGAGCGAGGCCCGGCTGATCGAGCTCAAGGCCGTGGCCGACCGCGTCGGCGGCCTCGACCTCGTCCTCATCGGCGCCGACGACCCCGAGGCGATGCTCCGCCACACCGAGGAGTGCCGCGCCCGCGCGATCCCCTTCGCCGCCGACTTCTCGCAGCAGATCGCGCGCATGAACGGCGACGAGATCCGCATCCTCCTCGACGGCGCCACCTACCTCTTCTCCAACGAGTACGAGAAGGGCCTCATCGAGTCGAAGACCGGCTGGACCGACGAGGAGATCCTCTCCCGCGTCGGCCACCGCGTGACCACCCTCGGCTCCCGCGGCGTCCGCATCGAGCGCGCCGGCGAGACCCCCATCGAGGTCGGCTGCCCGGAGGAGAAGGCCAAGGTCGACCCCACCGGCGTCGGCGACGCCTTCCGCGCCGGCTTCCTCACCGGCCTGTCCTGGGGCGTCGGCCTGGAGCGCGCCGCGCAGGTCGGCTGCATGCTCGCCACCCTGGTGATCGAGACCCTCGGCACCCAGGAGTACACCCTGCAGCGCGCCCACTTCATGGAGCGCTTCACCAAGGCGTACGGCGACGAGGCCGCCGCCGAGGTCCGGGCGCACCTGGCCTGACGGAGGGGTTCCACCTCTCGCCCGCACCCGTCCCCCCGGGCCGAAGCCATGGGGGGGACGCGGGACGGCGCCGGTCGCGGGACCTCCGGTCCCCGGTGCCCGCCCGCACCCCGAGAGCGGCGCCCCCGCCCGGGCGGTCACGTCAGGCGGCGCACCACGTAGCCCGTGCCGCCCCGGGGGGACGGCTCCTCGCCCACGTACTCCTGGCCCCGCATCTCGCACCACGCCGGGATGTCCAGCCGCGCCGCCTCGTCGTCCGCGAGCACGGTGACCGTGCCGCCCACGGGCACGTCACCGATCACCTTCGCCAGCTCGATCACCGGGATCGGGCAGCGCTTCCCGAGCGAGTCCACGACCAGCGGGCCGGGCCCGGCCGCCGCGGCCGGGGCGGCGGCCGGGGCGCCCAGCCGCTCCCGTACCCCCGCGCCCGCCGACCACACCGGTGCCATCGAGGGGCAAGCGATCTGCCGGTACTGGACCAGCCGGGTGGTCTTCGACGTGCCGGACAAGTTCCGGGCCTTCAACCAGTACACCGACACTGTGAACGGGAC
>NZ_JAPSIW010000745.1 GCF_031178505.1 Streptomyces sp.
GCCGAGGAGACCGCCGACCTCGACGGGGTCGTTCCCGTCGCCGGCGCCCCCGCCTTCATGGACGCGATCGCCGGGCTCCCGCACGCGCTGGTGACCTCGGCGGACGCGGCGCTCGCCCGGGCCCGGATGGGCGCGGCGGGGCTGCGGATGCCGGAGACCCGGATCACCGCCGAGTGCGTCGGAGCCAGCAAGCCGGACCCGGAGGGCTTCCTGAAGGGCGCGGCGGAACTGGGCTTCGACCCGGCGCAGTGCGTGGTCTTCGAGGACTCCGAGGCCGGTATCCGGGCGGGCCGGGCGGCCGGCATGCGGATCGTGGGCGTGGGCCCGCGGGCGGCGGCGTTCGCACCGGACCTGTACGTGCCGGACCTCACCCACCTCCGCGTCGAGGCGGGCGCCGACGGCACGGTCACGCTCACCGCGCTGCCGTGACCCGGCCCGCCCCCGTCTCCCCCGCCCGCGGCCGGACGATCCGGCCGCGGGCGACGAGTTCCAGGACGGTCGCCGCGGCGACCGCCTGCACCGCCAGCAGCGCGATGAGCACGAACAGCTGAACGGCGCCGGCGTGCAGCGGTGACGCGCCGCCGAGCAGCATGCCGACGAAGGCGCCCGGCAGGGTCACGAGCCCGACCGTGCGGGTCTGGTCCATGCCCGGGAGCAAGGCGTCGGCCGCCGCCTTCCGGGCCACCTCCAGCCGGGCGTCCCGGGCGAGCATCCCGAGCGCCAGCCCGGCCTCCACCTCGCCCCACCGCCCCTCCAGCTCGTCCAGCGAACGCCGGCCCGCGAGGACCGTGGCCGTGAGCGCCCCGCCGACGAGGATGCCGGTCACCGGCACGAGCGTGATGCCCTTCACCGGTACGAGCCCGGTGAGGACGAGGGCGAGGACCACCGGGAGGACGCCGGCGGCGATCGGTACGGCCGCCCACCACCAGCCCCCGCCGGGCGCGGGCACGACCCGGCGCCCGGCCGTGCGTACCGCCACCGCGTACATCAGGACCAGGAAGCAGAGCAGCGGCGGTACGGACCGCACCACCCAGCCGATCACCAGCGAGACGGCCACGAGCTGGGCAGCGGCGCGGGCGCCGGCGAGCAGGGTGTCGCGGGCCCGGCCGAGCCGGGCGAGGGCGACGACACCCGCGGCGGCGGCGAGGAGTACGGCGAGCACCGCGGCGAAGGTGGCGTTCACGTCCAGAAGCACGGGCCCACCTTAGGGGCGTACCCCCCGCTCACCTCTGAAGACAGAAGGGGCGCCACCGCCCGAACCAACTCATATGCGCCGGGCGGAATCTGACGCTCCGCCAATCCTGTCACACCCCTTGATGTGACGTGCTCATGTCGCCACCCTGTTACCTGGCGCACCCCCCACCGAAACCTGGCGCCGCCACGATGACCGGGCCGTCGCCCGGCACCCGTCTCGCGGGGACGGCACACGGCCATGCCCCCGCCCCCTCAAGGGAGTTCACATGCCCCTCCGCAACGTCTACGCGCGTCGAGTCGCCGTGCTCGCCACCTCCGCCGCCCTCACCCTCACCGGACTGCTCGCCACCGCGCCGGCCGCGCAGGCCGCGATGCCCACCCCGGTGAGCGCCGCGACGGCGCGCAGCTATCTGGCCGCCCTGACAGTGAAGGCGGAAGGTTCCTCCACCGGCTACAGCCGGGACCTCTTCCCGCACTGGATCACCCAGTCCGGCGCCTGCAACACCCGCGAGACCGTCCTGAAGCGCGACGGCGTGAACGTCGTCACCGACTCCAACTGCGCCTCCGTCAGCGGCAGCTGGTACTCCGAGTACGACGGTGCCACCTGGACCGCCGCCTCCGACCTGGACATCGACCACGTCGTCGCCCTCGCCGAGGCCTGGCGCTCCGGCGCCAGCAGCTGGACCACCTCGCAGCGCCAGGCCTTCGCGAACGACCTCACCCGGCCACAGCTCATCGCCGTCACCGACAACGTGAACCAGGCCAAGAGCGACCTCGACCCGGCCGAGTGGCTGCCGCCGCGCACCGCCTACCGCTGCACCTACGCACGCGCCTGGGTGCACGTGAAGTACCACTGGAACCTCAGCGTCGACTCGGCGGAGAAGAGCGCCCTGCAGTCGGTTCTCAACGCCTGCTGAAACCTTTCCCCTTGATGGGATCTCACCACACGGACGTCGGGGAGTGAGCCGCGCCACAGGCTCCCCGACGGCCGAATGTTGAACTTGCAAGTATTAATGAGGGGTGCCTAACCTGACGGCCTCATCGGTTCCCGTCCCCCACGGTCCGCTCGTCACCCCGAGCGGGCCAGACCGAAGGAGTCCCCCTTGAGCACCCCGAACACCCCGGGCACCACCGCCCCCGCGGGCACCGCCGGCACCCCGGACAGCCTCGCCGGCCGCCTCACCCGGGCCCAGCCTTACGCGCTCGGCCTCTTCCGGATCGTCGTGGGCCTGCTGTTCGCCTGCCACGGCGCCGCTTCCCTCTTCGGCGTCCTGGGCGGGGCCGTGGGCGGCGGGACGGTTCCCACGGGCGCCTGGCCCGGCTGGTACGCGGCCGTGATCCAGCTGGTCGCGGGCGTCCTGGTCCTCGTCGGCGTGGGCACGCGCAGCGCGGCCTTCCTCGCCTCCGGCTCGATGGCGTACGCGTACTTCAAGGTCCACCAGCCGGAGGCGCTGTTCCCGCTCCAGAACGGCGGCGAGATCGCGGCCCTGTTCTGCTGGTCCTTCGCCCTGCTCGTCTTCACCGGTCCGGGCGCCCTGGCCCTGGACCGCGTCTTCGGCTCCCGCGACGCCGCCGACTCCGGCGCCCACGGAAAGGGCGGCCAGCAGACCGCCCCGGTGGCGGCCCAGGCCTGACCCGAGCGGTCCGCACGCGGCGGCGGCCGGAACCCGAAGGACGGTTTCCGGCCATCGCCGTACCCGCGTAAACCGCCCCGTACCGACCACTCCCCTCCTCCCGCCCCGCGCCCGTACGCCCTCGCGGTCCGGGCCGCCCCCGCCCCCGTATCCGGCCATACCCGGCGATCACCGGCCCCTCTCCGCGACCGGTCGGCCCCGCCGCGTAGTCTCAGGCGCGTGAATCTGCTCGACAGCCTGGGCTCGCTGAGGTCGCTGACCGCGGGCCCGTGGATCTACCCGGTGGTGGCGACGTCGATCCTGCTCGACGTCTTCCTGCCCGTGCTGCCGAGCGGCTTCCTCGTGATCACCGCGGCGACGGCCGCCGCGACCGCCACCGCCGCCTCCACCGGCGTGCCCTCACTGCTGCCCCTTCTGCTCTGCGCGGCCTCCGCGTCGGTCCTGGGCGATTTCCTCGCGTACCGCCTGGCCCGGCACGGCGGGGCACGCCTCGACCGGGCCATCGCCCGATCGCGCCGTCTCACGCTGGCGCAGGAACGTCTCGGCACCGCCCTGGCCCGGGG
>NZ_JAPSIW010000746.1 GCF_031178505.1 Streptomyces sp.
CGCGGAGCCGCCCTTCCGGGCCACGCTCGTCACCGACACCGGGGCGACGACCGGAACGGCCGGCCCGACGGCCGCCACCGGGGCCACGGGGCCGGCCGCCCCGACCGGCAGGGCCGGGTCTCCGGGCGCCGCCGGGACCACCGGTGCGACGGGAGCCGCCGGGACGGCCGGTGCGACGGGAGCCGCCGGGACCACCGGGTCTCCGGGTTCCACCGGGACCACCGGTGCGACGGGCGCCGCCGGGACGGCCGGGACGACCGGGACCACCGGGACCGCCGGTACGACGGGCGCCGCCGGGACGGCCGGGACCCCCGGCACGCCGGACACTCCCCGCACCACCCGCACCCCCGCCCCCCAGACGCTCGTCCTGCTCGTCCACCACATCGCAGGCGACGGATGGTCCACGTCCTGCCTGCTCGCCGACCTCGACACCGCCTACCGCGCCCGCGCCGGGGGCCGCGCCCCCGACTGGCAGCCGCTTCCCGTCCAGTACACCGACTACACCCTCTGGCAGCGCGAACTCCTCGACGGGCCCCACGGCGTCGCCGCCGAGCAGCTCGCCCACTGGCGCGGCGCGCTCGACGGCATGCCGCCGCTGCTCGCCCTGCCCACCGACCGGCCCAGGCCCCCGGAGAGCGACGGCGCCGGCGCCGTCACCACGTTCGAGGTCGGCGCCGCCACCCACCGCGCCCTGCTGCGCTGCGCCCGCGCCCAGGGCGCCACCCTCTTCATGGTCGTGCAGGCCGCCCTCGCCGCCCTCCTCACCCGGCACGGCGCCGGCACGGACATCGCCCTCGGCACCACCGTCGCCGGGCGCACCGACCACGCCCTGGACCCGCTCGTCGGCTTCTTCGTCAACACCCTGGTGCTGCGCACCGACACCTCCGGCGACCCCGCCTTCACGGACCTCGTCCGCCGGGTGCGCGACGCAGGGCTCGCCGCCTACAGCCACCAGGACCTGCCCTTCGACCGGCTCGTCGAGCACCTCAGCCCGCACCGCTCCGCCGCGCACGCGCCGCTCGTCCAGGTGATGCTCCAGGTCCACGCCGCCGGCGGCCCGGCCGGCCGGCGTACCCCGTCCGTCCTCGACGGCGAGCCGGTCCCCTTCACCGGCACCGGCGCCAAGAGCGACCTCACCTTCGCCCTCACCGAGCTGACCGACGCCGACGGCGGCCCCGGCGGGCTGCGCGGCGCCCTGGAGTACGCCACCGCCCTCTACGAGCCGGACACCGCCCGGCTCCTCGCCCGGCGTCTGACCGAGACCCTCGACGCCTTCGCCGCCGACCCGGACGCCGCCCTCTCCGAGCCCGCGTACGCCGACGTCCCGCCCCCCGGCCGCCCGCACGGCACGGCCGCGCCCGGCGGCGGGCCGACCGTGCTCGACGAGCGGGGCCGCCCCGCCCCCGTGCGCGTGCCCGGCGAACTGCACAGCACGGAGCCGGACGGCACCCCGCGCGCCACCGGCCGGCGGGCGTACGTCGCCGCCGACGGCACCCTGCGGCCCGTCGCCACGCTCACCGCGGGCGGCTACCCGGTGGAACCGGGCCGCGTCGAGGAGACCCTCCTCGCCCACCCGGCGGTGACCGGGGTGAACCTGGAGGTCCACGACGACCGCCTGCACGCCTCCGTCACCCGCGCCCCCGGCGCACGTACCACCGAGGCGGAGCTGCTGACCTGGGCGACGCGGCGGCTGCCCGAGTACCTCACCCCCGCCCGCGTCACCGTCGACACCGGCGGTCTCCGAGGGCCGGCGCGGGACACGGAGAACACCGCACCCGCCGACGCCCGGGAGGAACGGCTCCTCGCGCTCTTCCGGGACGTGCTCGGCGGTCGGCCCGTCGGCCGGGACGACAACTTCTTCAGGAACGGCGGCCATTCGCTCCTCGCCGTACGGCTCCTCAACCGCATCCGCGGCGAGTTCGGCCAGGACCTCACCCTCAAGGACGTCTTCCGCAACCCGACGGCCGCCACGCTCGCCCGCCGCCTCGCCGACGCGGCCGGGGAGACGCCCGGGACGCGCGACGCCTCCCGTACGCCGTCCCCGGGTGCCCCCGGCCGGGCCCCCGCCCTCGCCCGCCGCACCCGCGCCGGCGCGCGCCGTACCCCCTGACCCGTACCCCCTCCGCACACGCGACCGGCAGCTCCGGGCGGCTCCTTCTGCCGCCCGGAGCTGCCGCGTCTCCTGCCCCGGACGGCCCCGGCCCGCCCCTAGCGTGGAGGGCACGGAGGCGAGAGGAACCGTTCGCCCCGGTCTCTCTGCCCCTTACCGGAGGAACTCGGCATGACCCCCAGAACGGACGACCTGCTCGACGGCGGACCCTCTCCCGCCACCGCCCCGCCCGTGCTCGACCTGATCGCCCGGCAGGAGCGGACCCGCCCCGGGGCCACCGCCCTCGTCCACGGTGACGCCCGGCTGAGCTACGCCGAACTCGGCGCCGCCGTCCGCGCCCGGGCCGCCGTGCTCGCCGCCCAAGGCGCCGGACCCGGCCGCCTCGTCGCCCTCCACCGGCCGCGCGGTACCGACGCGATCGTGGGCCTCCTCGCCGTCCTCACCACCGGGGCCGCCTACCTGCCGCTCGACATCCAGGCACCCGACGCCCGCAACGCCGCCATCCTCCGGGACGCCTGCGGCGACGCCGCCCCCGCGCCGGCCGAGGTCGCCCGCCATGGTGAACTCGTCCTCGACGGGCCCGGCGCCGGCGAGGACGCCGCCTACGTCATCTACACCTCCGGCTCCACCGGCACCCCCAACGGCGTCGTCGTCGCCCACGACTCCCTCGCCCACTTCATCGCCGGCGCCACCCCGGCCTACGGCATCGACGCCGACTCCCGGGTCCTGCAGTTCAGCCCCCTGCACTTCGACGCCAGCATCCAGGAGATCTTCTCGACCCTCGGTGCCGGCGGCACCCTCGTCCTGCGCACCGACGACATGCTCGACGTCGGCGAACTCCTCGCCGGCTGCGCGCGGCACGGCATCACGCTCCTCGACCTGCCCGCCGCCTACTGGCACGAGCTGGTGTACGTCCTCACGACCGGCTCCGTCCGCCTTCCCGCCTGCCTGCGCACCGTCATCATCTACGGCGAGGCCGCCCTGCCCGAGCGGATCGCCCAGTGGCGCGGCCTCGTCGGGGACGCGGTGCGGCTGCTCAACGCGTACGGGCCGACGGAGACCACCGTCGTCGCCACCGTCGCCGACCTCACCCGGCACACCGCCGGCCCCGTCCCCATCGGGCGGCCCCTCGCCGGCGTCCGCGCCGCCGTCGTCGCCGGCGAGCTGTGGCTGCTCGGCGGCGGCCTCACCCGCGGCTACCTCCACCGCCCCGAACTGAACGCCCGCCGCTTCACCGAGCTGGACGGCGAACGCGCCTACCGCACCGGTGACCTCGTCAG
>NZ_JAPSIW010000747.1 GCF_031178505.1 Streptomyces sp.
GCTGCTTGTAGTAGTCACGCAGGGCCATCCGGCCGAAGGCCACGTGCCGGGCCTCGTCCTGCATGACGTAGGCGAGGATCTGCTTGGGCAGCGGCTTGTCGGTGGTGTCGCGGATCATGCCGAAGGCAGCGAGGGCGAGGCCTTCGATGAGGACCTGCATGCCGAGGTAGGGCATGTCCCACCGGGAGTCGCGCAGGGTGTCGGAGAGGAGCCCCTGGAGGTTGTCGTTGATCGGGTAGAGCATCCCGATCTTCTCGTGGAGGAAGCGGCCGTATATCTCGGCGTGCCGGGCCTCGTCCATGGTCTGGGTGGCCGAGTAGAACTTGGCGTCCATGTCGGGGGCGGACTCGACGATCCGGGCGGCGCATATCATGGCCCCCTGCTCGCCGTGGAGGAACTGGCTGAACTGCCAGGAGGCGTAGTGGCGGCGCAGCTCGCCCTTGTCCTTCTCCGAGAGCTTGGCCCAGTGGCGGGTGCCGTGGAGGGTCATGGCCTCGTCGGGGGTGCCCAGGGGGTCGTACGGGTCGACCTCCAGGTCCCAGTCGATGCGCCGGGCCCCGTCCCACTGCTTGTCCTTGCCCTTCCGGTACAGGGCGAGGAGCCGGTCGCGGCCCGTGTCCTCCATATCGTATTCCCAGGTGAAGCGGGCGCCGGCGCCGGGCGAGGGCACCTCCCAGCGCGGCGCTCCCGGGGGGTTCGCATAGAGGTCGTGGGTCGACACTGACGACTCCTTACTGCCGTTTCCGAGCAGGCTCACACGGTGTGGACGGGATGGACGACAAGTCCCGCGCGGGGGATTGACCCCCCTGCTGACGGGCAGTCTCATAAGGAGATACCCCGGGTAACCCCGGTCGATCCGTGGACGTGACGGCGAGCGCGACGAGGTGTCCTGATCATGACTTCCTTCACCGAGCCCGACTTCTCACTCCTCAGGGACGCCCTGGGGCCGCTGCGCGACCGGGAACAGGTCGCCGAGCGCCTCCTGGAGTCCTCCCGCAAGCACTCCTTCGACCCGGACACCGAGCTGGACTGGGACAGCCCTTTCGAGGACGGCGCGTGGTTCTGGCCGCCGGAGCTCGTCTCCCTCTACGACACGCCGCTGTGGCGGCGGATGTCCGAGGAACAGAGGATCGACCTCTCACGTCACGAGGCCGCCTCGCTCGCCTCGCTCGGCATCTGGTTCGAGATCATTCTGATGCAGCTGCTCGTGCGGCACATCTACGACAAGTCACTGACCAGTCATCATGTGCGCTACGCGCTCACCGAGATCGCGGACGAGTGCCGGCACTCGATGATGTTCGCCCGGCTGATCCGGCGCGGCGGGACGCCCGCGTACCCGGTACCGCGGCTCTACCACAACCTCGCGCGCCTCCTGAAGACCGTCTCCACCACCCCGGGCTCCTTCGCCGCCACCCTCCTCGGGGAGGAGATCCTCGACTGGATGCAGCGCCTGACCTTCGCGGACGAGCGGGTGCAGCCGCTGGTCCGCGGCGTCACCCGCATCCACGTCGTGGAGGAGGCCCGGCACGTCCGGTACGCCCGCGAGGAGCTGCGCCGCCAGATGGTGACGGCCCCGCGCTGGGAGCGGGAGTTCACCCGGCTGAGCTGCGGCGAGGCCGCGCGGGTCTTCTCCGTCTGCTTCGTCAACCCGGGGGTCTACGAGGCGGTGGGCCTGGACCGGCGGGAGGCGGTGGCCCAGGTGAGGGCGAGCGGCCACCGGCGCGAGGTCATGCGGGCCGGCGCCGGGCGGCTGACGGACTTCCTCGACGACATCGGCGTCCTGCGCGGCCCGGGCCGCCGCCTGTGGAAGTCCTCGGGACTGCTGGCCTGAGGTGCGGGGCGGCGGCCGGTCCCCCGCGCACCGGGGCCGGGGCGCGGGGGCCGGGGTTACGCTGCGGGCATGACGAGCGCCGCTTCTCCCGCGTACCGCAGGCTCGGCGTCGAGGAGCGGCGCGGCCAGCTCCTCGCCGCGGCTCTGGGACTCTTCGCCCACCGGCCGCCCGACGAGGTGTCGCTCGACGACGTCGCGGAGGCGGCCGGAGTCTCGCGTCCCCTCGTCTACCGCTACTTCCCCGGCGGCAAGCAGCAGCTGTACGAGGCGGCCCTGCGCTCCTCCGCCGACGTGCTGAACCGGTGCTTCGCCGAGCCGCCGGCCGGACCGCCCACGGAACGGCTCGGCCGGGTCCTCGACCGTTACCTGGCCTTCGTGGACGAGCACGACGCCGGGTTCAGCGCGCTGCTGCGCGGCGGCAGTGTCGTGGAGACCTCCCGGACGACCGCGATCGTGGACGAGGTGCGCCGGGCCGCCGCCGAGCAGATCTACGTCCACCTGGCGGTGGAGCGGCCGGGACCCCGGCTGCGGATGCTGGTGCGGACCTGGATCGCGGCCGTCGAGGCGGCCTCGCTGATCTGGCTGGACGAGGGCAAGCAGCCGCCGCCCGGCGAGCTGCGCGACTGGCTGGTGGACCAGCTGGTCGCCCTGCTCGCCGCCGGCACGGCGAGCGACGCGGAGACCGCCGAGGTGGTCACGCACCTGCTGGCCCAGGAGACGCCGGACGGCCCGGTGGCGAGCCTGGCCCGCCGGGTGATCCCGGTCGTGGGGAAGGCCGCCCATCTGCTGTGACCAAGGCGTCGGGAGAGACTGGAGGGGTGAGAAGCGAGAACACCCCTTTCCGCGGCGGTCCTCTGGACGGCCGGGTCCTGCCCATCCTGGTCGGGCCGACCGGTCACCCGCCCAAGTGGTACGAGGTGCCGGTGCCGGCCCACGACGGCCGGCCGCCGACCGTCTACGCGTACCGCCGCGAACCGGCCGGCTACACCAGGCGGCTGGGTCTCCAGCGCGGGTGGGTGTACGTGTACGCCCCCGAGGGGCGGGAGCGGCGCGAGCTCAAGTGGCCCTGGTCGAAGCCGGCCCCGGCGGCGGAGCCGCGGCGGGACCCGGAGCCGAACGGGTGATGCGGCGGGGCGCGCCCCGCTTCGTACGGTAATCGGATGAAGTGACGCGTCATCATCCCGGTGGAGGTGATGACGACGTGTCGCGACGGCTGCTGCGCACGGTCTGCACGGGGGTGCTCGCCGCGACGACCGCGCTGACGCCGGTCTCGGGCCTGTCGGAACCGGCGGGAGCCACGGCCGCGCCGGCCGGTCCGCCCGTGGTCCCGCCCGCCGGCCTGCGGGCAGGGTCCGCCGGGCCACCGGCGGGGGACCCCGCGGCCCCGGACGCCGACTCCGCCGCCGGTGCACCGGGCGGGCCACCTGTCACGGCACCGCCCGCGACGGCACCGGCTGCCGGTGAGCGCGCCCCCGGCGGACCGCCCGCACGGAAGCCCGCCCCCGGCGAGGAACGTCCCGCACAGGCGCCCGCCCCCGCCGAGCCGCCGCCCTCCGAC
>NZ_JAPSIW010000748.1 GCF_031178505.1 Streptomyces sp.
GCCCAGGGCGAGGACGGCGTGGGCGAGTGGAACCTCATCGCCCAGGAGCTGGGGATAACTCCCATCCGCCTGGACCCGATGGTCGCCAACGACGCCGGGATCCGCCTGAACCCGCTCGACCCGTCGATCACCACGACGGGGCAGCTCGCCCTGCTCCGTACGATCATCGAGGTGGCCATGGGCCACGGCCTGGACGAGCGCTCCGGCTTCGCGCTCAAGGTCGCCCACGCCTACGTCACCGGCCACATCACCGAGCGCCAGCCCATCCTCACCGACATCGTGGAGCAACTGCGGCACCCGAAGCCGGAGTCGGCGGAGGCGATGAACGTCGACATAGACGACGTACGGGCCTGGGGCCTGGACGTCGCGCTCGTCCTCGACCGCCTGGTCGACGGCGACCTGCGCGGCATGTTCGACGGCCCGACGACCGTCGGCATCGACCTCGACGCGCCCCTGATCGTCTTCGACCTGTCCCACATCGACCGCAACTCCATCGCCATGCCGATCCTCATGGCGATCGTCGGCGTCTGGCTGGAACACACCTGGATCCGCCCCGACCGGAAGAAGCGCATCTTCCTGGTCGAGGAGGCCTGGCACATCATCAACAGCCCGTTCGTGGCGCAGCTGTTCCAGCGGCTGCTCAAGTTCGGCCGCCGGCTCGGTCTGAGTTTCGTCGCCGTCGTCCACCACCTCTCCGACGTCGTGGACGGGGCGGCCGCCAAGGAGGCCGCGGCGATCCTCAAGATGGCGTCCACGCGCACGATCTACGCTCAGAAGGCGGACGAGGCACGCAACACCGGCCGGGTCCTCGGCCTGCCCCGGTGGGCCGTCGAGATCATCCCCACCCTCACGCCCGGCATCGCCGTCTGGGACGTCAACGGCAACGTGCAGGTGGTCAAACACCTCATCACCGAGAGGGAACGGCCCCTCGTCTACACCGACCGCGCCATGACCGAGTCGTCCGCCTCCACCGACCCCGAGCTGGAATGGGAGACGGAGCAGCGGGCGATCCTCATCGAGCAGCAGATGAACGACTCGTCCCAGTCGACGGTGGCGTAGATGGAGCGGGTACGCAAGGAGGGGGGCGTCTCCGACGGGCTGCTGCTGACCCTGTTCGCCCTGATCCTGGGGCTGACGGTCCTGGTCTGGGCGGCGACCGGCCTGTCGGGTCTCCTCGCGCACGGCGCCTGGCCGGACGGGGTCGCCTTCACCCGCACCCCCTCGGCCCTGCGCTCCCTGGCCACCGCCCCGACGGACCTCGCGGCGGCCTGGCCCGGCACCCCGCCGGGCCAGCTGTCGGGGTACGGGCTGTTCTGGGGCCTGGTGATCGGCGAGGCGATGATCCTGGCCGTCCTGGCGGTCTTCGGCCTGGGCACGCTCGCCCGCTGGCGCGCGGTCCGCGCCCACCGGAAGCAGGGCCGGTACGGCTCCGGTACGGCTCCGGCGGCCGAGCCGGCCGTACGGGAGACGGCCCCGGCACCCGCCCCGGCACGGGAGCCCGCACCCCCGGCGCCCCGCCGCCCGGCGGAGGAGGCCCCGGCGGTCCCCGCTCCCGGACCGGTCCCCGCGCCGCCTTCGCCCGCCCCCCTCGCGGAACGGGCCCCCCTCGCGGAACCCGCCCCCCTCGCGGAACGGGCCCCCTACGGGATTCCCGGGGAACCGGCGCCCGCCCCCTCCCCCGCCCCCCGGCGCCTGGTCTACGGCCCTCCCGAGGCCCGCCGCCCGCTCGCCGTCCAGGCGATCCGGGACGCCGACGGCCCGGTCCTCGTCGTCACCTCGGATCCCACCGTGTGGGCCGACACCAAGGACGCCCGCGGCAAGCTCGGCCCCGTCCTCGTCCACGACGCCGGCCACCTGTGCGACACCCCCGGCCGCCTCCACTGGTCCCCCTGCGAGGGCTGCGAGGACCCGGACACGGCCCAGGCGCGGGCCGCGGCCCTGCTCGCTCCCGTCCGCCCCCACTCCCGCCTGGACGCGGCCACCGCCGACACCGCCGAAACCCTCCTGCGCTGCTGGCTGCACGCGGCGGCCGTCGACGGCCGTCCCTTCCGGCAGGTCCACCGCTGGGCGCAGGGGACCGGCGCCCACGAACCCGTACGGATCCTCCGCAGCCACCCCAGGGCCGCCTCCGGACACGCGGGCCTGCTCGAAGCGGCTCTCACCGCCCACCCCGAAAGCCGCCGTCTCGCCCAGGAGCTGACGGCCCGTGCGCTCGGCGCGCTGTCCTCCGTCCACATCCGCGAGGCCTGCACCCCGAACCGAACGGATTCGCTGGCGCTGGCATCTTTCCTCGCCGAAGGGGGCACCCTCTATGTGGTGGGTGAACCCCACGAGGACCCCCGTACCCACCCCGGCGCGATGCCGATCCTCACGGCCCTCGCCGCAAGCGTGGTCGAGCACGGCCGCCGCATGGCCGCACGGTCATCCGACGGTCGGCTCGACCCACCACTCACCCTCGTCCTCGACGACGTGGCGGCCGTGGCCCCGATCCCCCGCCTGCCGGACCTCCTGGCCACCGGCCACACCCACGGCCTCCCCACCCTCGCCCTCCTCCGCTCCGCGGAGCAGGCCCGCTCCCGCTGGCCCGAGGACGCCCTCACCCCCTGAGCCCGCCTCCTTCGACGAGCGCGCCGGGGAGCGCGTCCGGGCGCTGCCCGAAGGGGTTGTCGATGACGTACCGCCACCGCCCGTCGGGGCCCCGCCGCGCCACGTCGGTGGCGGTGCCCGCGACGCGCACGGCCTCCCCGTCGCGGCCCGTGCCCTCGACGACCCAGTCCACGATCAGCAGGGCCAGGTCCCCGTTGCGGTACGTCTGCCGGGGCCGGACCGCGATCGGTACGCCCAGCTCCCGCAGCCGCCCGTTGGCCGCGCGCAGCTCGGCCCCGGACACCGCCTCCCCCGGCCGCACCGCCAGCACCGCCGACTCCTCGTACACCTCGGCGAGCAGCCCCGCGTCCCCGCTGTTGAAGCGGGCCGCGAAGACCAGGGGCAGATCCTCGGGGCGGGTCGCCAGCTCACGCAGCCACACAGACATGATCGACAGCCGTCCTTCCGTGCCGGGACAATCGGACACCCGACACGCTAGGAGGCGCTCCCGTGACTCACCGAACGGTTGGTCATCCGCCCGGCCTTCCCGACGACGCCCACGCGCGGGTCACCGCGCCCGCGCCGGACTGCCCGGTCGAGATCGCGCTCGCGGCCCTGCGCGGCCGGTGGACCACCCTCGTCGTCCGTGAACTGCTGCGCGGCGACCGCTCGTACAGCGAACTCCGCCAGGCGCTCCCGACGCTCTCCGACAAGGTCCTGTCCGAGCGTCTCGCCCAGCTCGCCGGGGCGGGCGTCCTCACCCGCGACCGCCGCCCCGGGTGGCCACCGACCGTCCGCTA
>NZ_JAPSIW010000108.1 GCF_031178505.1 Streptomyces sp.
CTCGGTGTGCCAGAGGGAGGCCAGGACGAGCCCCGCGTCGGGGCGGGTGAGGTCGGGACGTGCGTCCGGCCGCAGGCCGGTGTCGGTGAGGTTCATGAAGGAAGCGTCCGACCTCAACCACGGTCGATGTCAAGCCCCGACCCGGTTTTTCCGTATCTGCGCCTCCGGGAGACGCGCGCACGGCGCAGGCGCCCGCACCCCGGGCGCACCGCACCCCGCCTGAGACGGGGATCACGCCCCCACGGGGCTGCCCGCCCCGGCGGCGCCCCTTACGGTGGCGGCCACCGGGTCCCGGCAGGCCCGGCGCCCGGCGGGGAGACCGCCCCGGTCGCGGCAGGCACGCAGGCAGTCGGGAGCCGTCATGTTCACCTACACGTCACAGGACGGCGCGGTCCTCCACGTGCACACCTGGCTCCCGGCCGGTCCGCCGCGAGGCATCGTGCAGATCGCGCACGGGATGGGCGAGCACGCCGGCCGTTACGCCCCGCTCGCCGGACACCTCGTCGGGCG
This sequence comes from Streptomyces sp., assembly GCF_031178505.1. Taxonomy (GTDB): domain Bacteria; phylum Actinomycetota; class Actinomycetes; order Streptomycetales; family Streptomycetaceae; genus Streptomyces; species Streptomyces gulbargensis. The sequence continues at coordinate 511 of NZ_JAPSIW010000108.1, forward strand.
CGGCTACGCCGTCTACGCCGCCGACCACCGGGGGCACGGTCGTTCCGCGCACGCCGCGCTCGGGCACCTGGGCGAGGACGGATGGAACCTGCTGGTCGCGGACATGGCCGCCCTCACCCGGATCGCGCGGGAGCGCCACCCCGGCGCCCCGGTGGTCCTCCTCGGGCACAGCATGGGGTCCTTCGCCGCCCAGCAGTACCTGCTCGACCATCCCGGTCTCGTCGACGGCGTCGCCCTGTCCGGCACGACGGCCGTGGACCGCCTCCTCGCCGGTCTCGCGTCGGCCGCCCGGAAGGCCGCCGAGGAGGGGAGCGGCGCGCGCGGCGGCGCCTTCGACGCCTTCAACGCCGGCTTCACGCCCCGGCGTACGCCGGCGGACTGGCTCAGCCGCGACGAGCGGCAGGTCGACGCCTACCTCGCCGATCCGCTGTGCGGCTTCACGGTCGACGACCGGGGCATGGCCGACATGGGCGCCGCCGCCGCACGGCTCGCCGTCCCCGCCGGCATCCCGGCCGGGCTGCCGCTCCACGTCCTCGCCGGCGACCGCGACCCCCTCAACGCCGGTCTCACCCTCACCGATCTGCTGGTCTCCCGCTACCGTGCGGCCGGCCTGACCGACGTCACCTACCGCGCCTACCCCGGCGCCCGCCACGAGGTGCTCAACGAGACCAACCGGGACGAGGTGGTCGCCGACCTCACCGCCTGGATCGAGCGCGTGACGGGCTGAGCGGCCCCCGACCGTGCTGCCGCCGTCAGACCGGTACGCCGTGCCTCCGCAGATACGCCAGCGGGTTCACGTCCGAGCCGAAGCGCGGGCCGGTCCGCACCTCGAAGTGCAGATGAGGACCCGTCACCCGGCCCGTCGCCCCCGACCGCGCGACGCGCTGCCCGGCGGCGACGTACTGCCCGGGGGAGACGTCGACACGGGAGAGGTGGGCGTACTGCGTCCAGTGGCCGTCCGGGTGGCGGATCACCACCTGGTAGCCGTACGCGCCGCCGTACCCGGCCGTCACCACCCGCCCCGGCCCCACCGCGCGGACCGGCGTGCCCGAGGGCACCGCGAAGTCCTGCCCCGTGTGGTACCCCTTCGACCACGCACCGGGCTGCCCGTAGGAGGCGGTGAGGACGTACGGCGCGACGGGCGCCGACCATCCTCGGCCCTGCCCGGACCGCGGGGGAGTCACCGGCGTCGCCGGCTTCCGCCGGTGTCCCGGCCGCGGTTCCGGCTTCGGCCCCGGCTCCGGACGGGCCCCGGGGCCTCCCCCCGAAAGGCCGGTCCGCTGTTCGTACGTGTCCCGGTGCGCGGTCCAGTACCAGTGGCCGCGCGACCGGTACCAGTAGACGCGGTCCCGCGCGTCCCATCCCGCCCGGCCCCGGAAGACCGGCTCGCCGGGCCGGCCCGCACCGGTCGTGGGCGCGGGGTGCCCGGGCGCGGGCGTGCCCGTCCGCCGGAGGTACGTGGCGTGGTGGGCGGTCCAGCGCCACGCACCGGCCGCGTCGCGGAACCAGTACCGGGAGCCGTCCCAGCCGGCGTGCGCCGGGGCGGGTTCGGCCGCCGCGGTTCCGGCGCAGGCGCCGGCGAGGGCGATGGCCCCGGCGGCCACGACGACGGCGCGGCGCACCCCGCGCAGGCCGCCACCGGCCCCGTACCGGCTCCCCGGCGCGCCGGGCCCCCGGCCGGGCACGGCGGCGCAGCCCGGACACGCGCAGTCGGCGGACATCTCCTCGGTGAACACGGGAACGTCCATGGTCCTCGTCACTCCTCGTCTCTCCTTGTCGGTCCTTGTCGTTCCGCGTCGCCCTGCGCCGGTCCCGCTCACTGCCGGGGCTGTTCGGGCAGGGCTCCCCGCCGGGTGCAGAAGGCCACGGTCAGGTCCTTGACCAGGGCCTGGCGTTCGAAGTCGTCGAGTTCGACCAGCCCGCGGGCGGTCAGCCGCGTCACCGTGTCGTCCACGGCGTCGATCACACCGGTGAGGACCAGGTCGCGGTGCTTCGCGTCGAGCGCGGCGATCTGCCGCCGCCGCATCGCGGCCGCCACCTCGGGCGCGTACTCGACGCGGACCGGCTGCGCGGAGAAGACGGTGATCCCGACCGGCCGGCACTCGGCGGAGAGCAGACGGGTCAGCGCGTCGCCGACGGCCTCCGTGTCCCGCAGGGACGGCGTGTCGCCCCGGAAGGCGTCCGCGGGCAGGCGGGACAGCACGCGCGCGGTGGCCGCCTCCACCTGCTCCCGCAGATAGGTGACATGGTCGTCCACGGCGAACGTCGCGCGGGCCGTGTCCCGTACCGACCACACCACCAGGACCACCGCCCGCAGCGCCGAACCCTCGGCGTCCACCACGGCGATCGGTTCGCTGCGCCAGTGCCGCAGCCGCACGTCGATCCGGCGCCGGAGGACGAACGGGCTCATCCAGAGCAGACCGGTACGGCGCACGCTGCCCCGGTAGCGGCCGAACAGGGAGAGCACCCAGGCGGAACCGGTCCGCCCCCGGGTCAGACCGCCGAGGGCGACGACGGCGACGGCCGCGCAGCCGGCCGGTGCGGCCCACTCCCACGGCGCCGTGCGGCCGCTCGGCGGCGGGCCCGCCCGCCACAGGAGGAACGCCGCGCCGGCGAGGGCGGCCAGGGCGGCGAGGAGGGCCACCCAGCCCGGCAGGGACCGGCCCGGACGCTCGGTCAGGTCCGGATCGGAGGGCGGCGGGCGGCGGGGGAGGCCCGCGGGGAGGGCGGCCGGAGCCGTCGCCCGGGGCAGGGGCGCGGTGGCGCCCGTACGGTTCGCACCGTCCGTGCCGCCGCTGTGCGTCCCGGCGGTCGCCCGCGCGCGGACCGTGCCGTCGCCGGGGTCCGCACGGAAGAGGTCGTCCATCGGTATGCCGTCCGGGTGCGGGCGCACCCGTACGGGCAGGGGCCGCTTCTGTCTCTCGGTCATGAGGGCCCTTCCGGCCGCCCGGGAGGTGACGGCTCGTCGGATGATCTTCGAAGGCCATCGTCACAGCCGTGCGTGTCCGCGATGCCGCGACGGAAGTCCTGAATGTCCGGGTCTTTGGTCCCCCGGCCCCGCCGGGCCCGCTCTCCCGCACCCGGGCGGCGGCTCCGCGGCCGCGGGCTCGCCGGCCGCCCGTTGTCAGTGGCTCCCCTTAGCGTTCCTCCCATGACGACGACCTATCTGGAGCTGTCGCAGGACGGCGGCGGTGCCCACAAGTTCTACGAAGTGACCGTCGAGGACCTCGCGGTGTCGGTCCGTTACGGCCGGATCGGCACGGCCGGGCAGACGCAGCGGTCCACCTTCCCGACGCACGAGAAGGCCCGGGCCGCCGCGGCGAAGAAGATAGGGGAGAAGGTCCGCAAGGGGTACGCCCCCGCCGTGCGCGGACAGCGCGCCGCGCGGCCCGTCACCCGCCGTGAGGTCACCTCGGCGCCCTCCACCGCCCGCGCCGTCGCCCCGGTCCTCTGGCGGTTCCGCACCGGCTCCGCCGCCTTCGGCATCCATGTCGACGAGGAGCGCTGCTGGGTGGGCAACCAGGCCGGCGACGTGTTCACGCTCGACCGCTCCGGAGAGGTCCAGGCCCGGTTCAGCCTGCCGGACGGCGTCAAGTGCCTGGTGGCGGACGACTTCTGGATCTACGCGGGCTGTGACGACGGCAAGGTCTACGACCTGTCGTCCAAGCTTCCCTTCGCCGCCTACGACATCGCCACCGACGTCGACATCTTCTGGCTCGACATCCACGAGGGCGTCCTGCACGTCGCCGACCGCTCGGGCCGGCTCACCGTGATCGACCACGAGGACGAGCACCAGTGGGCGCGGGGCGGGCGCGGCGAGCACGCCTGGATGATCCGCGCCGACTCCGACGCCGTCTACCACGGCGACTCGCAGGGCGTCGCGGCCCACGCGCCGGACGGCGGTGGCGAGCTGTGGCACACCACCACCGACGGCGGGGTCCTCTTCGGCTGGCAGGAGGACACCTCGGTGTACGCGGGCACGGCCCGCAGGAAGGTGCAGCGCCTCGCGAAGAAGGACGGCCGGGTCGAGGCCGTGTACGCCTGCGACAGCCCCGTCTACTCGTGCGCGACCTCGCCCGGCGGACGGTTCGTCTTCGCGGGCGACTCCTCCTCGTCGGTCTACTGCTTCGCGGAGGACGGCACCCGGCTCTGGAAGCTGGGCACCGGCGGTGGTTCGGCGCTCTCCATGCAGTACCGCGACGAGCGGCTGTACCTGGTCACCACCGACGGTTCCCTGGTGTGCGTGGACGCGAGCGAAGCGGCGATCCAGGCCGCCCAGCAGGGCACCGTGCCGGTGGCCCGGGACATCAAGCTCGCCGCCGCCCTGCCCACGTACCAGCCGGCGACGACGGCCTCGGCCGTCACCGCCGTCCGCGACGCCCCGGCCGGCGCGATCGTCGTCGAGTGCGTCCAGGAATTCGGCCGGACCCGGGTCCGGGTCGTCTCCGAGGGGTACGAGTCCACGTGGAACGTGCAGTTCCCGAGGGCCATCCGGGAACCGGGCGCCCGCTACGTGGTCGACGCGCTGCACCCGGCGGCGGGCGGCTTCTACCGCGTCCGGGGTGACATCCGGCGGCTGCTGTGACCGAACGGCCGGAGAAGGGCGCCTTCGATGCGGCCACGGGCGACGGGCCGCCGCCGCCCCCGGACGGGGCGGAGCAGCGGTCGCGTGAGGTCCGCGCCGCCCTCGACGGCCTGCTCGGGATCAGACGGCTGACCAACCCGCCGGGCGGCGGCGACCCCACCGCCGTCCCGGCCGTGTGGGAGCGGCGGCAGCCGGTCCGCGCGGTGTCCCTGGCCCTGGAGGCCGGCGGTGTCACGCCCTCGGCGGTGGACGCCTCGGGGGCACGCACCGCCACCGGCTACCGGGTGCGGGCCGGCGAACGGCCGGGGACCGCCGTGGTGGAGTGGCTCGGCCCGCCCGGCGGGGGAGCGGCGGGGCAGGAGGCCTCCGCCCTGGAGGGCTGCGTCCCCGTGCTCGAACGGCTCGGCTGGGAGGCCCTGCTCTACCGGGGGCCGCGCGGCCGCCGCTTCCTGGAGGTCGAGCCGGTCACCCGGTAGCGGCGCCGTCGCGGCGGGCCGTCAGGCGATGGAGGCGGAGACGATCGCCGAGACCGCGAGGTTGCAGGAGGCGGTCACCCACACCGCCGGGTGCGGTTCCGGTTCGACCAGCGTGGCGCCGAGCCGGCCGGGCGTCACGAGGTCGACCACCAGGAACGCCACGGCCATCATCACCAGGCCGAGCAGCCCGAACGCGGCCGTGGAGAGAAGGCCCTTGCCGAAGTTGTCGTACGTCGTCCAGATCGAGGTGAAGACGATGCCGCCGATGCCGAGGAGGGCCGAACTCAGCAGGACGGAGGCGTTGCGGTTGCGCTCCTCCCAGATCTGCCGTCCGAGCTTGCCCGGGGTGAGCAGGTCCACCAGGACGATGCCGAGGATCAGCAGCACCACGCCGAGGGCGCCGTAGGCGGTGGCCCGGCCGAGGCCGTTGACGATGTCGGTCATGGAATGCCGGCTCCGGAAGAGATAGCGATCAGGAAAGATCGGCGGTCGAGGACCGGCAAAATGTAGCGCACAGGTCAAGAGCGCCCCACGGCCCGCCCGGGAACGGCAGCCAGGTGTCCGGGCGGCCGGGCCGGGGCCCCGGGACGGCGGGCCCTCGGTGAAACCTGACACGTATGGAGCAGCCGGGCGGGTGTCAGAGCGGCGGGGTCCGGCGCCGGGGCGGAGAGTGGACGGCGTACGTGTCCCCCTCCCCGCACCTGGAGAACGCCATGGCCCACCCCAACCGACGCGACCTCGGGCTGCTTGTGCTGCGGGTCGGCACCGGCGCCGTACTCGCCGCGCACGGCACGCAGAAGCTGTTCGGCTGGTTCGGCGGCGGTGGCATCGAGGGCACCACGCACGCGATGGAGGCCATGGGCTTCTCCCCGGGCCGCCAGAGCGCCGTCGCGGCGGGCCTCGGCGAGGCGGGCGGCGGCGCGCTGCTCGCCCTGGGCCTCGCCACCCCGGCGGCCGGTGCGGCCGCGGCCGGTGCCATGGCGGGCGCGGTCGCCGTCCACGCCCCGGCCGGTTTCTTCGCCCAGGGCGGCGGCTACGAGTACCCCGCCTTCCTCGGCTTCACCGCCGCCGCCATCGGTATCGCCGGAGCCGGCCGCTACTCCCTGGACCATGCCACCGGGCACGTACTCGACCGCCCCTGGGTGGTGGCCACCGCCTTCATCGGCACCGCGCTCGCCGCCGCCGCGGTCGTCGGCCGCCGGGCCCAGGTCCGGTCGGCCGACGACGAGGCCGCGGACGCGGAACCCGTCTGACCCGGACCCCGCACCGGCCGGGACCCTCGCGTCCCGGCCGGGCGCTCGTCCGGAAACCGCCCCGGCCGGCCCGGCGGGGCGGCCCGCAACGCGCCCGCCCTCCCGGCGGGTTAGGCTCGCCGCAGAGGAAGGGACGGGCGCGGGCATGAAGATCGATCTCACGGACACCAACGCCAGCAAGATCAACAAAGCGATCCTCCAGGGCCGCCGGGCCGTCGGCACCCCCGCCGTCGGCGTCGTCCTCACCCTGGTGATCGTCACCGACGAGGAGAACGCCTACGACGCGGTCAAGGCCGCCAACGAGGCATCCAAGGAACACCCCTCGCGCATCCTCGTGGTCATCAAGCGCCACGCCCGATCCCCCCGGGAGCGGGCGGAGGCCCGCCTCGACGCCGAGGTCAGACTCGGCACCGACGCCGGCTCCGGCGAGACCGTGCTCCTGCGCCTCCACGGTGAACTCGGCGCCCGCGCCGACTCCGTGGTGCTGCCCCTGCTCCTGCCCGACGCGCCCGTGGTCGTCTGGTGGCCGGTCGACGCCCCCGACAACCCCTCCCGCGACCCGCTCGGCGCGCTCGCCCAGCGCCGCATCACCGACATGTACGCCGTCGAGGACCCGCTGACCGCGCTGGAGACGCGCGCCGCCTCGTACGCCCCCGGCGACACCGACCTCGCCTGGACCCGGCTCACGCCCTGGCGTTCCATGCTGGCCGCCGCGCTGGACCAGGCCCGCGCGACGGTGACCTCCGCCGCGGTCGAGAGCGAGGCGGAGAACCCGAGCGCCGAACTCCTCGCCCGCTGGTTCGAGGAACGCCTCGGCGTCCCCGTCGAACGGGTCATCAGCGAGGGGCCCGTGATCACGGCCGTGCGCATGGGCACCCCCGACGGCGAGATCCGCATCGACCGCCCCGAAGGCCCGGTGGCCCGGCTGGCGATCCCCGGCCAGCCGAGCCGCGTGCTCGCCCTCAAGGTGCGCACCACCGCCGAGCTGATCGCCGAGGAACTCCGCCACCTGGACCCGGACGACGCCTACGCCGCCGCCCTGCGCCGACCGCTGCCCTGAGTGCCTGCTCCGCCGGTGCCGCACCCCCGGCCGGGCCGTTCAGCTCTCCTTCCGGAACACCATGACGAAGTCCGCCGCCTCCCGCACCCGGGGGCGGTCGGGGTCCGGGAGGGCCAGAAGCCGCTCGCGGGTCTCCGCGAGGAGACGTTCGGCCGCCGGCCCCGTGACCGGCCAGGCGCCCGTGAACAGGCCGCGCGCGAGGGAAGCGGCCATGGAGCGGGGAGTCACCCGGAAGGTGGTGGGGCGCTGCGAGGCGGTGCCCTCCAGGACCAGCCCGTTCGACGCCGCCACCGGCGCGAGGGTCTCCGGGTCGTCGCGGCGCGTCCGTTCCGGATCGAGCCGGTCCTCCAGCGCGTCGACGAGCCGTCCGATGTCGTCCGAGGGGCGCACGCCACCCGCCGGAATCACCAGCCACCGGCCACCGGGCCGCAGCACTCTCGCCACCTCGGAGAACACGGCGCGGCGGTCGGGCCCGGCGTGCAGGAGCCAGGTCGAGACCGCCTGACCGACCACCCCGTCCCGCACGGGCAGCCGGCCGGCGTCCGCCACCGCCACCCGGTCGCCCAGCCGCGCCCGGGCGCGGGCGAGCATGCCGGGGGAGAGGTCGAGTCCGTGCACGCGGTGCCCCCGGGCGGCCAGTTCGGCGGCCACGATGCCGGTGCCGACCCCGATGTCGAGCACCGGAAGCGCCGGGTCGAGCAGCGGCGCCAGCTGCCCGGCGAACCCCGCCGCCCGTGCCGTACCGCCGCGCGACTCGTCGTACCCGGGTGCGATCGCGTCGAACTCCGCCGTGCCGGAGGACGCTCCCATGGCCTGCTCCCTCTCTCGCCGGAACCTTGATCAGGCCTGCGGTGTGAAGACCACGGGCAGGGTCGCCATGCCGCGCAGGATGCCCTCGCGCCGGCTGAGGTCGGCGCCGGGGTCCGCGAGCCGCAGGTCGGGGAGACGCCGCAGCAGGGTCCCGATGGCGACACGGGCCTCCGCCCGGGCCAGCGGCGCGCCCAGGCAGAAATGCACACCATGGCCGAAAGCGAGCTGTTGCGGGACCTCCCGGCGTGCCACGTCGAGAAGGTCGGGACGGTCGTAGCGGGCCGGGTCGCGGTTGGCCGCGGCCAGACCGATGATGATCATCTCGCCGGCGGGCACGGTGACCCCGCCGATCTCGTACGGATCGACGGTGAAGCGGGCCACGCCCCGGCTCACCGGCCCCTCGTAGCGCAGGAGTTCCTCGATCGCGCCGGGCAGCAGCGACGGGTCGTCCCGCAGCGCCGCGCACTGCTCCGGATGGCGCAGGAGGGCGTGGACGCCGTTGGCGATGAGGCCGGCCGTGGTCTCGTGCCCGGCGAGCGTGAGCAGCACGGCCATGGCGGTCAGCTCACGGTCGCTGATGCGGGCCTCGGACTGGGCGGCGCACAGGGCGCTCAGCAGGTCGTCCTGCGGCTCCTTCTTGCGCCGGGCGATCAACGGCTCGAAGAACTGCGTGAGTTCCGCCCGGGCCCGGGCTCCCTTGGCGAGCCGCTCGGGCGTGTTCGGCGGCATGATGAGGCCGACGGCGAGACGGGCGAAGTCCGGTTGCCCCTCGGCGGGGATGCCGATGAGCTCGCTGAGGACCGCCATCGGCAGCGGCAGGGCGAACTCGGCGACGAGGTCGGCGGTCCCCCGCCCCGCGAAGGCGTCGAGGAAGGCGTCGGTGTGGGCCTGGATCCGGGGTGCCAGCTGCTCGACGCGCCGCGCGGTGAAGGCCTTGGAGACGAGGTTCCGCAGCCGTGTGTGGTCCTCGCCGTCGGCGACGAGCATGCTGGCCATCAGGACGTTGGTGCGCTCCTGGTGGGCCATCTCCTCCTCCAGGCCGGAGACCCCGACGGGGCTGCTGCTGAGCCGGGGGTCGGTGAGCGCGGCCACGGCCTCGTCGTAGCCCGTCACCATCCAGACCTCAAGGGTCGGATTCAGCCGTACCCGCTGCACCGCGCCATGCTCGCGGATGCGCTCGAACAGCGGGTAGGGGTCGGGCTGTTGGGCTACGTTCACCGGCACGTCGTGCACAATCGCCTGGTCCTGACCGGTCATCTTCCGCAACTCCCCGAAGCAAGGTGAAAGATCTGAGGCAGGTAGTCATACCAGCCGGGGAAGTTGCGTGGTAGCGTCACCGGCGCCCGGCTCGGACGACGTACCAGCGGGACGCTCTCGCCCACCGGCGACCAGGCGTCGCGTTCGCTCAACTTGGAAGCAACGACGGCCTCACCAAGGCCTCATGCGCGCAGGGGGAGACGTTTCGTGGATCAAGCGGCCGCTGTCGACCCACTCCTGGACCTGGCCCGTCCCGAGGTGCTCCGGGACCCGTATCCCGCCTACGCGCGGATGCGCGCCGACCGCCCCGTCTTCTGGCACGAGCCGCTCGGCTCCTGGGTGCTCACCCGGCACGCGGACTGCCTCGCCGTCCTCACCGACAGCGCCCGCTTCGCCTCCGACTGGCGCCGGGCGGGCGAGGACGTCCCCGCGCCGCTGCTGAGCGTGCAGACCCTCGACCCGCCGGAGCACACCGCCGTACGGCACCTCCTGCTCGACGGCTTCCGCGTCCAGGACCGCGACGCCCTGCACGACACGCTGGAGCACCGCACGCGCGACCTGCTGGCCACGCTGGCCCGGCGCCCCTCCTTCGACCTGGTCGGGGAGCTCGCGGAGCCCCTCGCCCTCGGCTTCGTCACCGAGTTCCTCGGTGTGCCCCCGCCCGCGCTCGACTGGTTCGTGCCCATGTCCCGTACCGTCGTCGACGGCATGGACGCCGGGCTCTGGCCGGAGAAGCACGAGCCCGCGGTCGAGGCCCGGGCCCAGCTGGCCGCGTACGCCGGCGGCTGGCTCGCCGATCCGCCGGAGAGCGGCCTCATCGCCCACGTCGCCGCGCACGCCGCGGACAGCGGCGTTGCGGAAACGGTTCTGCGGAACAGTCTGCGCGCCGTCCTCCACGCCGGGTACGAATCGGCCTCCCGGCTCCTCGGCAACGCCGCCGCCGCGCTCCTCACCACACCCGGCGCGCTCGACGCCTTCCGGGCGACCCCCGGCCCGGCCGTGGACGAACTCATCCGGTACGACGCGCCCGTCCAGGGCGACGCCCGGGTCTGCGTCACCGACACCGAACTGGGCGGCGTCACCATCGGCGCGGGTGACCCGGTCACGCTCCTCCTGGGCGCCGCCAACCACGACCCGCTCCGCTTCGACCGCCCCTTCGAACTGCGGCTGGACCGCGCCCCGAACCCGCACCTGGGGTTCGGACGCGGGGCCCACGCCTGTCTGGGCGCCTCCCTCGCCATCCGGCTCGCCGGCACGGTCCTCGGGACCCTGGCCGGGGAGCACCCGGACGCACGGGCGGTCGCGGAACCGGTCCACCGGCGCAATCTGACCCTCCGCGGTCTCGACCGCTTCGAGGTCAGCCTGCGCCCACGGGAGAGGGAGGAGGGGCGACCATGAAGTACTGGCACTGAGCTGACGAGCCGTTGAGCCGATGAGCGCGGTGCCCGTCCTGACGGCGGGCACCCGCCGCTCGCCCGCCGCGCCTCACGCGTCGGGCACCCCACCGGGCCGGCCACCGCCACCCGCGGGCCACCCGGCCCACGCGGCGCCGCGCCTTCGCGAGAGGCCTCGACGCGTCCCGTACGCCCCGCCCCCGGAGGCCTCGGCAGGCTCCGCCCCGCGTGGGACGCCGGTCACCGCCCGGCGCGCGGCCGGCCGCGCAGCCGCTCCGGCAGCCAGCGCAGCTGCGCCGCCTGCTGGAACGGGCCGCCGCCCTCGTGGTCGTTGAAGTCGTAGACCTCGATCGCCTTGTCCGGCTCCGCGTACGCGTTGAACGCGGCGAACACCGTCGACGGCGGGCACGTCTGGTCCTCCAACGCGGTCGAGAACAGCGCCGGCGCCGTCGCCCGCGCCGCGAAGTGCACACCGTCGAAGTACGACAGGGTGGTCCGCACCCGCTCGACCCGGCCCCGGTGCGTCTTGAGGTAATCGCCGATCTCCCGGTAGGGCGCCCGGTCGGTCACGGTCATGGCCCGGGGGAAGTCGCAGAGGAACGGTACGTCCGGCGCCACCGCCGCCAGGTCCGGTACCAGCCCGGCCACGGCCACGGTGATGCCGCCGCCCTGGCTCACCCCCGTCACCGCCGTCCGTGCCGCGTCCACCAGCGGATGGGACCGGGCGGCCTCCACCGCCCGGACGGCGTCCGTGTAGAGCCGCCGGTAGAAGTACGTGGACGGATCCTCGATCCCGCGCGTCATGAAGCCGGGGAACGAGGGCCCGCTGCCCACCGGGTCGGCCGTGTCACCGGGAGCCCAACCGCTGCCCTGGCCACGGGTGTCCATCACGAAGTGCGCGAACCCGGCCGAGGCCCACAGGAGATGCGTGTGGGGGAGGCTGCGCCCGCCCCCGTAACCGATGAACTCCACGACCACCGGCAGGGGTTCGGTGGTGCCGGCGGGAAGCACGAGCCACCCCTTCACGGGGTGGCCGCCGAAACCGGCGAAGGTGACGTCGTACGTCTGCACCGTCGTCAGGCCCGTCGTGACGGGCTCGAACCGCGCGTCCAGCGCGTGGCCGCGCGCCTCGTCCAGCGTCCGTGTCCAGAACGCGTCGAAGTCCCCGGGCTCCCGGGACGCGCTGCGCCAGGCGCGGAGTTCACCGAGGGGAAGATCGAACCAGGTCATGAAACCGCCCTGTCGTGAAGGTCGCGTTCGAAATGTCGACCGGTCGCTTCCGGCCTGGCTCACCCTAATGGGCGATCATCGCCGGGCCACCTGCTTCCGCTCCCCGCCATGACGCCGTCTCCCGTCTCTTTCCCGCGCCCGCGCCCCCGGGCCCGCGAGGAGACGCGGTCCCGCCCTCCGGCGCGACGGCCCGGCCCCGTGCGGCGGCGTCGCACCCTCCCGAGCGCGCCCAGGGGCCCGCCCCACCGGCCGCCGTCACCCACGCCGACGGGCCGGAGGGCGTGTCCCGCCGCGCCGGACGGCCGCGCGGCGCACTCCGTGGCATCCTCGGACGACTGCGCCCGGGCCCCGCCCACGGGCCCCGTCGTCCTGCGCGGAGGGACACCATGCTCATCAGCCACGCCGTTCGCCACGACGTCCTGCACGTCGCCCTCGCCCGCGACCTCGACGTCACCAACCGCGCCGCGGCGGCCCTCCAGATCCAGGCCCTCGTCCACTCGCACCGCCCGGCCCGGGTCGTCATCGACCTGCCCAGCGCCGACCCGACCCCGGCCACCCTCAGCGCCCTCGCCCGCGCCCAGCGCATGTGCGCCGGCCTCGGCATCCCGATCTCCCTCCCCGGAGCCAGCCCCCGCACCGCCCGCCTCCTCGCCGTCAACGGCGCCTGACGGAGCAGCCCGAGGGGTGCCGGAGTGATCAGACGAACACTGCCCTCGCCACCCCCCTCGTTGTAGGCTGAGGAGAATGCCCTTGA
>NZ_JAPSIW010000749.1 GCF_031178505.1 Streptomyces sp.
TACGAACTCTCCCCGGCCGAGGAACGCGAGCCGACCGCCGCCCACCGAGGTGGCGGCCTCCGCGACGGCGACCGCCGGCGCGCCACCGGCCGGCCCGCCGCCCTCCGCGCCGTCCCGTACCCGGCCGTCACCGGGGACGGCGCGGTGCCCGAGCCCGCCGTGACGCGCGCACCGCGCCGCCACCCACGGGCCGGTCCCCTCCCTTCGCTCACCCCTTCCGCGCTCCAGGTGTTCCGCTGCTGAGAGACGGCCCGCCCCCGTCCGTCCCGACCGTCCGACGCGTCCCCCACGACGCGCCAGGAGGAAACCGCCATGCAGCCCCTCATCGACAACGCCCGTACGTTCGGACACCGCACCGAGGAGTTGGCCCCGCTCGCCGAGGGTCAGTCACCGACCGCTCTCTTCATCACCTGCTCCGACGCGCGGGTCGTCCCCGCGCTCATCACCGGCGCCCGCCCCGGCGAACTCTTCGAACTGCGCACCGCGGGCAGCATCGTCCCGCCGTACGCCTCCGACCGCCCCACGGGTGAAGCCGCCACCATCGAGTACGCCGTCGAGGTCCTCGGCGTCCGGGACGTCGTCGTCTGCGGCCACTCCCACTGCGGAGCCGTCGGCGCCCTCGTCCGGGGCGACGACCTCAGCGCCGTCCCCGCCGTCCGCGACTGGCTCGCCCACGCCGCGCCCGACGGGGTGCCCGGCCACCCCGAGGACCCGGCCGTCGCCGACGCCGTCCGGGCCCACGTCCTCGCCCAGCTGCTCCGCCTGCGCTCCTACCCGTGCGTCGAGCGGCGCCTCACCGAAGGCCAGCTGCGCCTGCGCGGCTGGTACTACGAGGTGCACACCGGCGCCGTGCGGGAGTACCGGACGCGGACCGACTCCTTCGAAACCCTCTGAGGGGGAGATCCGGATGCCGTTCTCCCCTTCCGCGCTCCTCTCCCGGGCGCCCTCCACCCTGCGCCACGACTTCGCCGCCTCGCTCGTGGTGTTCCTCGTCGCCCTGCCGCTCTGCATCGGTGTGGCCGTCGCCTCCGGCGTCCCGGCCGAACTCGGCCTGATCACCGGCATCGTCGGAGGAATCGTCACCGGCCTCATGCGCGGCAGCAGCCTCCAGGTCTCCGGGCCGGCCGCCGGCCTCACCGTGCTCGTCCTGGAGGCGGTCCAGGCCTTCGGCCTCGCCGTCCTCGGCGTGATCGTCCTCGCGGCCGGTCTGCTCCAGATCGGCATGGGTGCCCTGAAGTGGGGACGCTGGTTCCGCGCCATCTCCCTCTCGGTCGTCGAGGGCATGCTCGCCGGCATCGGCCTGATCATCGTCGTCGGGCAGGTCTACGCCGCCGCGGGTCTCGCCGCCCCCGCCTCCGGCCTCGACAAGATCACCGGACTGCCGGCCGCCGTCGTGGACGCCCTCGGCGACAGCACCGCGCTCGCCTCGGGGGCCGTGGCCGTCGCGACGATCGTCGTGATGGTGGGCTGGCGGCGGATGCCCGGCGCCGCCCGGGCCGTGCCCGGCGCCCTCGTCGCGGTCGTCCTCGCCGCCCTGGCCACCGCGCTGTTCGGCCTGCCCGTGGCCACGGTGCGGGTGGGCGCCGTCCTGGACGCCGTCCACCTGCCCGGCGCCGACGCGCTCTCGGCCCTCGCCGAACCGGCGGTGCTCGGCACCGTTCTGGCGTTCGCCCTGATCGCCTCGGCGGAGTCCCTGTTCAGCGCGGCGGCCGTGGACCGGCTGCACGCCGGCCCCCGCACCTCGTACGACAAGGAACTCGTCGCGCAGGGCGTCGGCAACACGCTGTGCGGGATCCTCGGCGCCCTGCCGATGACGGCCGTCATCGTCCGCAGCTCGGCCAATGTGCAGGCCGGGGCCCGGACCAAGGCCTCCCGTGTCCTGCACGGGGTCTGGCTGCTGCTGTTCGCCGCCCTGCTGCCGGCCACCCTCACGTACGTGCCGCTGCCGGCGCTCGCGGGCGTGCTGATCCACGCCGGATGGAAACTGATCCCCTTCCGCGGGATCGTCACCCTCTGGCGCGCCCACCGCGGCGAGGCCCTGGTGCTCGCCGCGACCGCCGTCGCGATCGTGACGGTCAACATGTTCGAGGGCGTGCTCATCGGGCTCGCCCTCTCCATCGCGAAGGCCGCCTGGGACGCCTCCCACCTGCGGGTGGAGTCCTCCGAGGACGAGTCGGGCACGGTGCACATACGACTCTCGGGGAACGTCACCTTCCTGCGCCTGCCGAAGGTGCTGGACGCCCTGGAGTCCCTGCCCCGGGACCGGCCGGTCGAGCTGGACCTCTCCGGTATCCAGCACCTCGACCACGCCTGCCGCACGGCCCTGGAGAACTGGGCCGAGCGGCACTCCCCGGCGGGCCCGGACGCCATCCGGCTGCACGACCTGCCGGGGCGCCCCGGCGCGGAACGGGTCAGCGCCCCGGCGGGCTGACCCGGCCGGCCCCCGGCCCCTGTGCCCCACCGGCACCGGGACCGGGGGCCGTCAGGCGCGCGGCCTCCCGGAGCAGGGCCGCCCGGTCGATCGCCTCGGTCCTCGTCGCGGGGACGGTGCACGCGTACGCGCCGGCCACCGCCCCGTAGAGGGCGCACCGCAGCGGGTCCTCACCCGACAGCCGGCCGAAGAGGAACCCGGCGGCGAAGGCGTCGCCCGCGCCGTTGGAGTCGACCACCGGCCCCGCCGGGGCGACCGCCGGCACCCGGACGAGTCCGTCGGCGGTCAGCAGGTACGCGCCCTCGGCGCCCGCCGTCGCGACCACCGTCCCGGCCCGGCCCCGCTCCATGATCCGGCGCATCGTCCGCTCCGGATCGCCGAGCGCGGCGCAGGAGACGAAGACCAGATCCGCGCCGTACGCGAACGGTTCGTGATGGGGATTCTCCCCGTCCCAGTCGTGCAGGTCGGTCGAGATCGTGACACCCGCGTCCCGCAGCACGGGCAGAGCCTCCGCGCACCCGTGCGTGATCGAGACATGGGCGTGCCGGCTCGACGACGCCAGCGACCCGACCAGCTCCCCGGGCAACCGGTCCGCCGCCGCGGCGCGGCTCCCGTCGTACAGCGAGAGCCGGCGGCCGTCCGGGCCCACGAGATTGACCGCCCGTTTGGTTCCGGCCGTCGCCGGCACTCCCGTGAAAGGCAGGCCCCGGTCCCGGTGGAAGGCCCGGACGAGGTCACCGAACGGGTCGTCACCGACCAGGTCCAGGTGATGGGTGCGCAGGCCCAGGGCGCTCAGCCCGAGCGCCACGAAGTCACCGGTCTGCCCGGCGCGCGCCTCGATGCCCCGCTCGATCAGATGGCTGTCCGCCCAGGGAAGGGGCAGTTCGGGCACGTACACGATCGTGTCGACCCCCGCCCCTCCGAGGACCAGGACGTCGTACGTCGCGTTCATCG
>NZ_JAPSIW010000109.1 GCF_031178505.1 Streptomyces sp.
GGTCCACGAGCAGGCCGCGTGCCGCCAGGCCGTCACCGATCTCCTGGACGGCCGGGTCGCGCATCACGGCGAGCCGCAGGTCGCGCAGGGCGCCGCTCGGCGCGGCGGCCAGCTGGCGCATGACGGTCCGCTCGACCGGATCGCGCGGGGCCAGGTCAGGGCGGAGCACGACGACCAGGCCGGGGCCGCCGACGCCGATCCGCCCGTCGTCGTGGAGCTGGGCGAGGACGCTGTCCACGACACGCGGCGGGCCTCCGTTGAGGAACGCGGCCTCGGCCAGGTCGTGCACGGCGCCGCCCCGGTCGGCGCGGACCGTGCGGAGCCGGACGACGAGCACGACCAGCGCGACCGGTACGGCCACCGTCACCAGTACGGCGAACGCGGTCATCCGCGCTCACCTCCCCCGGACCGGCTCCCGCCGTGCCGGAACGACGCGTCGGGCCGCCGCCCCCCGCGGATCTTCCCCGCGGCGGCCTCCCCCCGGCCGGCCCCGGGCGGCACCACGGCCGCCCGCGCGTTCCGTGGGCTTCTGCCGGTTTCGTTCACCAGTTCCCCCATGTCCCCTCCTTCGGTCCCTGACGTGATGGCCCCGCACGTGGCGTTCGAATCTTGTCGGGGGAACGTTCAGAGGTTCATTTGAGGTTGGGGCCGACGGGGGCGGGTACGCGTCGCGGGCCGCCTCACTCCTCGGCGGGCTGCCGGGGTGCGGGTGGCTGGAAACAGGCGGTGACATCCTTGCCGCGGGGGCAGCGCCTGGTCTCCCACTCGTCCGCGAGGGCGTCGATGAGGAGCAGCCCCCGCCCGCCGAGGGCCCCCTCACTCGCCTTGCGCTGCTCGGGAAGCTGCGTCGAGGCGTCGTGCACCGTCACGTGCAGGCACTTCTCGTCCCAGGTGAGGATCAGCTGGGCGTTGCTGTGGGCGTGCACATGGGCATTGGTCACCAGTTCCGACACGGCCAGGACGACCGCGTCGACCGTGTCCGGTGCCGTCCGCTGCCAGCCGAGCGCGGCCAGGTGATCGCGTGTCCAGTCCCGTGCCGTCTTCACTCCGCTGCTGATCGGCAGCGATCGCGCCCATCCGACAGCTCTCACTGAGGGGTCCTGCGGCATCGTCTCTCCTTCGGCCGTCGTCGTGTCCGAGTTCGTCTGCGTTCGTCTGCCCTGCAATCGGCGGACGCAACGTGCGCGCCGGACCTGACGACGCCCGTCTTCGGGACCGGAGGTGTCCCGGTCCTCACGACCGGCGCGGTGACGGACCGTGCGGCGCACCGGCCCGCGCCGTGCGCGGACGCCTCCCCCCGCGTGACGGGCCCGCCACGTGGCCGTGGCGGGCCCGCCCTGGACGGTCCCGGTTACGGGGCGTCCACCAGCGTCCGCCCGTCCGCCGGGACGAGCCGGGCCGCGCCGTAGGCGTAGAGGGACTCCACCCGGGCCTGCTCGGTGGCGTCGGGGACCGCGTTCCGGCAGCTCGTGCCGGCGCTCGAGCCCGACATCAGCTGGGAGCACGGCCCGGGCTTGGTGTCGGGCAGACCCAGGCTGTGCCCGAGCTCGTGGGCGGCGATGCGGGTCTTGTCGTACCCCTGGAGGACCGCCTGGCTGCCGAGTTCGACACGGACCTGTCCGCCGGGGCGGACCGGGCCGAGGGTGGCCTGCGGCCAGCCGGTGGTGGCCACGATGACGATCTCGGCCCGCGTGCCGGGCGCGGCCTCCACCAGTCGTACGTTGTCGACGTTCGCGTTCCAGGAGGCGACACCGGCCGCGATCGCCGCCTCCCAGCTGCCGGCCCGGCTGTCGTCGTAACGAAGCGTCACGACCGCCGAGGACCTCACGCCGGACGGACCCGTGTCCGCCAGGGCGCTCGCCGGCGCGGTGGCGGTCGCGGCGGCGAGGACGGTCACCGCGGCGGTGGTGCCGGCCTTCACCCATGTGGAGAGCTGCATCGCTGTCCCTTCACCCGTGGGGGACCCCGGCGCCGGGAATCGGGGCCGGGGGAGCGGGGAGGAGCGGGGAACCCAACCGGGGCGCGTGCGGCCATGGTTGGAGCTCCTCCCTGGGAACTCCGACGGTAGACCCCCGCCCGCGTGAAGTCATGCACCTGTCAGGACAATTCCGATCGGCGGCGCCCGCCGCCGGAGCCGCGGCAAGGGCCGGGGCGGTACGTCAGGAGGCCGCCCGGCACGCCTGGTCCGCGCGGTCGCGGACGTGGCGTATCTCGTTCAGGATCCGTTCGGCCTCGGTGAGGGCCGTTCCGAAGACGGGCCACTCGCCCGGGGTGTCCAGGCGGCCCTGGCGCACCGACGCGGCGACGTCGTCGTAGTGACGCGCCGCTTCCTCCAGACAGTCGTCGAGCCGGCCGGCGTCCACCGGTCCCCGAGGGAGGCGGAGGCAGCCCAGCCCGGCGGCGGCGCAGCGCAACAGCTCCGCGTAGGAGGCCAGAACCTCCTCGGTCGCCGTGGCGCGCCGGGCGTGGGAGAGGGCCCGGGAGACGGAGCGCAGATGCGTGCCGACCCGTTCGATCATGCTGATCGTGTCCTGGCACCGCTGCAGGGTGTCCTCCGCGCTGCTCCAGGGCCGGCGCGGGTTGAGCCGGGTGTTCTCCTGTTCCTTGTCCACGGTCGTGCGCACCCGCACCGCCTCACGGGCCAGCTCCTCGCACCGGCGTTCCCCTTCCTTCGGGGAGGCCTCATCGGCCCCTTCGCCCGCCGCCGCGCACGCCAGGGTCCGCAGGAGGTCCTGCGCCCGGGCCGCCAGGTCGCCCGTCCTCTCCTCGGCGGTGTCCGTGTGGGGTGAGGGGGCGACGGCGACATGGGCCGCCAGACCGCAGCAGACCCCGATCGACGCGGCCGCCACCAGGTGCCCGATGTAGTCGATCTCGCCACCGCCGCCCGCGAACGCGAACAGCGCCACCACGGGGACCTGGGTGCTCTGCCGCCCCAGCAGGTTCAGCCGTGCTCCCGTCAGGGCGACGAAGGCGAGGACCGCCACGCTCCACGCGTGGACACCGGCGGTGCTGCCGAACGCGGCGGCCACCCCCGTCCCCAGGGCCATGGCACCCAGATACTGCGCCGAGTCCAGCAGCGACCGGTACACCGTGGACTGCAGCGCCAGCAGGGCCGTGAACGCGGCGAAGGCCGTGACCGTGGACGGAAGCAGCCAGGACGCCAGCCACCAGGCCGTCGCCGCGGCCGCCGCGCCCTTGGCCTGCAACAGCAGCGCGTCCCGCTCCGGGCCGGGTCGGCGTACCGCCCGCAGCAGCACCTCCCGTCGGCCGCGCGCCGCCTCCCGGCACCTCGTGCCGACCGTTCCGACCCACTTCCCGGACCCCGTCCGCGTGCCCTCGCGGCCTCGTCGTACCGTCACCGTCCGACCGCCCTCACGCCCCGGCACGGGCGGCCCCGGCGACGGACAGATGGGGACAGGCCTCACCGGCGGCGGCCCGCGGAACCCGCATCCGCCGCAGCAGGTCACGGGTGAGGCGCCGGTTGATCGTGGTGCGCCAGGTGACCCCCGGATAGCGGGCGCGCAGATGCGACAGGGCCCTCGTGCCCAGGCCGCAGTCGCGGAACGGCGGGTCGAGCACCACCTCGGTGATCACCCCCTCGGCGCACCGCGCACACGCCCGGTAGGTCACCCGGCCGACCACCCGGCGCACGTGGACCAGCAGCAGGCACTCCTCGCCCCGCCCTCCGGGAGCGGGGGAGGGCAGCAGGTCGATGTCCCGGTAGGCGACGATCCGGCGGTGCCACCTCCCCCAGCGCCGTCCGGAGCGCCGGTGCCTTCCGCCCGCCCGCCGGGGAAGGTCGCCGGTCCGTCGCTCCGGTGTCCGCGCGCGCACGGCGGGAAGGGTGAACGTCTCGAATCCCAGCATGCCTCTGCGCCTGCCCCGAACCCGGCGAGGGATGTCCCCGTACTCCCGGCGGCGGTCCGGAACGGTCGGAGAGGCCCGCCTCGCGCCGCTCGGGGCCGGTGCCGGCGGAGCGTCGCGGCGCGGGCACGTGTGCGGCGCGCGGGACGGGGGCAGGCGCCGACCCATGACGACGAAGCTCGCCGCCTTTGTCCTCGGCACCCCCGATCCGCCCGTGCTGGCCGACTTCTACCGCGCCCTCCTCGGCTGGGAGGAGGTCGAGCGGGAGGCGACGTGGGCCCGCCTGCGGTCACCGCACGGCGAACGCCCCGGCCTCAGCTTCCAGCTGGAGACCGATCACGTGCGGCCGGTCTGGCCGCAGACGCCCGGCAGCCAGCAGATGCAGGCGCACCTGGACATTCAGGTCGACGACCTGGAGCGCGAGACCGAGCGGGCGTGCGCCCTCGGGGCCACGGTGGAGGAGTACCAGCCGCAGAAGGACGTGAGAGTCCTCCGCGACCCGCACGGCCACCTGTTCTGCCTCTTCCTTCCCGGCGCCTGAGCGCGGGGGCCGGACCGGCTGTCCGAGCCCGGCGGCCCCCACGGTCACCCGCACGTTCCGGACAGTCTGGCGGCGTGAACCCCGCCACACCGGAGGCCAACACGCGAAAGATCGTTCACATATCGAACACGTTCTCCGCAAGAACTTCTCCACGGCGGCTCGGTGCCGCCGTGGACAGCAAGATCAACTTCGTTCAATCCTGCACCTTTCACGACAGGTTGTCCGTATCGCGGCCAACCCGCCCGCCCCGATTAACCGGACGCGGACGGCCCCAGGTACTGATGAGGCCTGCCGGGGGCATATGACCAATCCCCTGGCGCGCAGACCAACAGGGGGTTTTCCATGTCCACCATCACCCGCCGCACAGCCCTGGGCGCCGCCGTCGGCGCCGCGGGCCTCGCCCTCGCCGGGCCCACCGCCTCCGCCGGCGCCGCCACCGCGCCCACCGGGGCCGCCCGCACCGCCCCGACCGCCGGGTCCGCCGCCGCGGGCCCCGCTCCGGCGGCCTTCGACGAGGTGTACCTGGGACGACGCATCAAGGGGGGCGCCCCACACGGCGGCGGTCACCACGGGGGGCACCACACGGGGGACTACTCCGTGACGATCGACGGCGAGGAACTGCACGTCATGCGGAACGCCGACGGCACCTGGATCAGCGTGATCAACCACTACGAGCCGCTCGCCACGCCCAAGGCGGTCGCCCGCGCGGCGGTCCGCGAACTCCAGGGCGCCCCGCTCGTTCCCCTCACCCTCGCCTGATCCGATCCGGAGCCCGCACACCATGACCGTACGCAAGAACCAGGCCACCCTCACCGCCGACGAGAAGCGGCGCTTCGTCGACGCGCTGCTCGAACTCAAGCGCACCGGCCGGTACGACACCTTCGTGACCACCCACAACGCCTTCATCATGAGCGACACCGACAACGGCGACCGGGTCGGCCACCGGTCGCCCTCGTTCCTGCCCTGGCACCGGCGCTTCCTCCTGGAGTTCGAGCGGGCGCTGCAGTCCGTCGACACCACCGTCACCCTGCCCTACTGGGACTGGACGGCCGACCGCACCGCTCGCTCCTCGCTCTGGGCGCCCGACTTCCTCGGCGGCACCGGCCGCGCCCGCGACGGCCAGGTCACCGACGGGCCCTTCGCCCGGTCCGGCAACCGGTGGACCGTCAACGTCCGCGTCGACGGCCGCGACTACCTGCGCCGCGACCTCGGCGCCGGGGGCCGCCAGCTGCCCACCCGCGCGGAGGTCGACTCGGTCCTCGCCATGGAGACGTACGACACGGCCCCCTGGAACAGCTCCTCGGACGGCTTCCGCAACCACCTCGAAGGCTGGCGCGGCGTGAACCTGCACAACCGCGTCCACGTGTGGGTCGGCGGCCAGATGGCCACCGGCGTGTCCCCCAACGACCCGGTGTTCTGGCTGCACCACGCGTTCATCGACAAGCTGTGGGCCGACTGGCAGGCCCGCCACCCGGGATCCCCCTACCTGCCCGCCGCGGGCACCCCGGACGTCGTCGACCTCCGGGACACCATGCGCCCCTGGAACGACGTGACCCCGGCCGACATGCTGGACCACACCCGCCACTACACCTTCGACACCGCCGCCTGACCGCACGGCCGCCCGGGCGGATCCCCGCACGCCGGAGATCCGCCCGGGCGGCGCCGTGCCCACGGCACCATCCGCCGTCCCGGTGCGCAGGGAGCCAAGGGGCCGGCCGCCGGCATCCTGCCCCGGGCGGCGGTCCGGCCGCCCGACGGCACGTCAGTTCCGCAGCAGGGCGCAGACGAAGTCCTCCTGCACGGCCCGCACCTTCGCCAGCAGGGCCGGTTCGACGGTCTTGTTGATCTGCGTGGTGAGCGAGAAGGTGAGGGACCGTTCGCCGTCCGCCGTCGCCACCGCCAGCTGGGTGTAGCCGGGAAAGTTGCCGGTGTGGCCGTAGACCGTCCCGCATCGCGTCGTGTACCGGAAGACGGCCAGGCCGCCCGCGTTGGCGCCGGGCCCGGCGGGCTCCGAGGCCGCGCCGGGAAGGAACTGCCGCTGGCGGCGCCGGGTCTCCTCCGACAGATACCCGTGGTCGCCCGCCCACGCCCGGATGAACGTGCTCAGATCCGCCGGCGTGGCCACGATGCCACCGGAGGCCCAGACCCCGGTGGGACTCAGGATCTCGCTGACGTCCTCGGGAGGGGCGGGCGGCGTGACGTCGTAGCCGTGCAGATACGGCCTCGGCATCCGCGGGCTCCGCGGCAGGCTCGTGTTCCGCAGACCGAGAGGCCGGTACACCAGCTCCTCCAGGAGCCGCTCGTACGGCTCGCCGGTCGCCGCCTCCGCCATCAGGGCGACGGCGATGTTGTCCGAGTTCGAGTACGCGTACCGGGATCCGGGCCGGAACTCCAGCCCCCGGGCGGCGACGAAGTCGAGCAGCCGGCGCGAGTCGAAGCGGTGCCGGGGGTCGGCCACCACGATCTCGACGAAGTCGGGAGCGGCCGAGAAGTCGGGCAGCCCGCTCGTGTGCTGAAGGAGCTGACGCAGCGTCACCGCGTGCCAGGCCGCCGGCAGCACGGGCAGCCGCTCACCGATCGTGTCGTCCAGGCTCAGCCGCCTCCGGTCCACCAGCCGCAGGGCGACGGCCCCGCTGTACGCCTTGGCGACACTGGCGATCCGCATGTGATCCACCGTCCGGGGCGGCCGGCCGCTGCGGAGGTCGGCCACGCCCGCCCGGTGCACCACCGTCCGGTCCCCCACCCGCATCAGCGCGATCGCCCCGGGCGGTCCGCCCGCCGTCCGGACCAGTTCCTCCAGCCGCTTGTCCAGGGCCTCCCCCGACGGAGGCGTGCCGCCGGCCCGCGCGGCCGGGACGAGACCGCCGAGCAGCGCGGCGGCGGCGAGTGCGGCGCCGGTCAGGCGCGCGAGAGCGCGGGAGCGCGGACGGGTTCCGATACGTGCCGGCACGAAAGACTCCTTCTCGACGTGACACCGGGGGAACGCACACCCGGGGATGAGGGTCCGCCCCAGCATCCGCCGCCCGGGCCGGGACCGCCCTCCCGCTGCTCCATCCGGCCGAGATCCCGACCGGCGCACCGACCGGCGGCCCCGACCAGGGGTGCGGATACGGCCAAGAGGAGGCGAGCGGCCCGGCCGGAACGTCACCGGACCGCGGCAGGCCCGCCGCGCCCGCCCCGGGACGCGGCCCGGGGAGGCCGCCGCGTACCGCTGTCGCGCAAGCATCGCACCGCGGTCACGGCCTCGTCACAGTGCCGTCATGGCGCCATCGCACACACGACCCCGCGCATGGCCGGAAAGCGTCATTCCGCAACTTGTCGGCGCGAGGGGGCCGTCGGGCGCCTCGCATACTGCGCTGACCGGTCGCCGGGTGCCCCCGCACCCCGGGCCGGACACACCACCCGACCTCATCCCGAGCTCCCTGGGGGAGACTTGCGCGCACATGTGAAGAGAACCCGCGCCTGCGCCGTCGCGGCGGTCACCTGCGTGACCCTGCTGGCAGGCACGACCGGCCCCGCGGCGGCGATCGCCGCGCCCCCGGCAGCCGCGCCGGGCACCACCCACGCCGGCGGCCACCAGCGGATCCCGCTCGTCACGGGCGACCACCTGGTGGTGGACGCCCGGGGCCGCATGGTGCGTTTCGAGCCCGCCGAGGGCCGCGAGCGCATACCCGTCCAGGTGCAGCGCACCGGCGACCGCACCCTGGTGGTCCCCGCCGACGCGCGGCACCTGATCGCCACCGGCCGCCTCGACCAGCGCCTCTTCGATCTCACCGTGCTCACCGACCCGCGACTGCGGGCCGGTCATGGCGACGGCCTCAAGCTCATCGTGCGGTACGAGGGGGCGGCCGCGGGCGCGGCGCGGGCCGAGGTGCGCGCGGCCGGCGAGACACGGACGCGCCGCACCTTCCCGACCCTCGGCGCCGAAGCCGTACAGATCGCCCCGGGCGACGAGCCCCAGGTCTGGGAGGCGCTGACCGCCTCCGAGCGGACCGGCGCCCGCGCCGCCGCCCCCGGCGTCGCCGCCGTCTGGCTCGACGGCGTACGCACGGCGAGCCTGGACCGTGGCACCCGGCAGATCGGCGCCGACCGGGCCTGGGAGTCCGGGTACACCGGCACGGGCGTCCGGATCGCCGTCCTCGACACAGGGGTCGACAGGACCCACGACGACCTGAGCACCCGCGTCGTCGCGGAGAAGAACTTCTCCGCCTCTCCCGACACCGCCGACCGCGTCGGCCACGGCACCCACGTCGCGTCGATCGCCGCCGGCACCGGCGCGAAGTCCGGCGGCCGGTACAAGGGCGTCGCCCCCGGCGCCGAGCTGATCAGCGGGAAGGTCCTCGACGACGACGGCCACGGCGACGACTCCTCCGTCCTCGCCGGCATGGAATGGGCCGCCGCCGAAGGCGCCGACGTGGTCAACCTCAGCCTGGGCGGCCCCGACAGCCCGGGCACCGACCCGCTGGAGGCGACCGTCGACCGCCTCTCCGCCGAGAAGGGCATCCTCTTCGTCGTCGCGGCCGGCAACGAGGGCGAGGCCGGTCCCTCGACCATCGGCTCACCCGGGAGCGCGGACGCCGCGCTGACCGTCGGGGCCGTCGACCACGAGGACCGCATCGCCCCCTTCTCCAGCACCGGCCCGCGCGTCGGCGACGGCGCCGTCAAGCCGGACGTGACCGCGCCGGGCGTCGCCGTCGCCGCGGCCGCCGCCCCCGGCAGCACTCTCGACACCCGCCCCGGCACCCCCCATCCCGCCCCCGGATACCTGCGGCTCGACGGCACCTCCATGGCCACTCCGCACGTCGCCGGCGCGGCCGCGCTCCTGAAGCAGCGGCACCCGGACTGGACCGCCGCCGAACTGAAGGGCGCCCTGACCGGGACCGCCGAGGACGGCGGCCACACCGCCTTCCAGCAGGGCGCCGGCCGCATCAGGGCCGACAAGGCCCTGGCGCAGAGCGTGATCGCCGAACCCGTCTCGCTGAACTTCGGCACGGCGCCCTGGCCCCACACCGACGACCGGCCGCTCACCCGCAAGGTCACCTACCGCAACCTCGGCACCGCCGACGTCACCCTCGACCTCGCGGTGTCGGCCCTGGACCCGGCGGGCAGGCCCGCCCCCGCCGGGTTCTTCACCCTGCCCACCCCGAAGGTGACCGTGCCCGCCGGCGGAACGGCCGCGGTCGACCTCGTCGCCGACACCCGGATCGGCGAGGCCGACGGCACCTACTCCGCCTCCCTCACCGCGACCGCCCCCGGCGGCGCGACCGTCCGCACGGCCGCGGTCGCCACCCGCGAGGCGGAGTCGTACGACCTCACGCTCAGGGCCGTCGGCCGCGACGGCGCCGACGCGGAGAACTTCTCCACCACCCTGACCGGCGTCGCCGGTCCCGCCGCCGGCTTCGAGGCCCGCGTCGACAACGAGCCCGGAACGCACACCATCCGCGTGCCCAAGGGCTCGTACACGCTCAACACGGCCGTCTACGAGGACCCCTCGGACTACACCCGAGGGACCGACTGGATCGCCCGGCCGAAGCTGGACATCTCCGCCGACACCACCGTCACCGCCGACGCGCGCACCACCCGGCCGGTGGACCTCACCGTGCCCGGCCTCGACCGGGCGGACTACGGCGGGACGTACTACGAACGCGCCACCGGGATCGGCCGCGTCGGCAACGGCTGGGTCCTGCGGGGCTTCACCGGCTTCCGCACCGCCCACGCCGGCCCGCCCGTCACCGACGGCACCCTTCTGCAGACCTGGGACGCGCACTTCCTCAAGGACCCCGCCACCCAGTACGCGGTGGCCTTCGGCGGCCCGGCGAGCACCGTCGCGACCGGCTACACCCGGCACGTGCGGGCGGACGAACTGGCCACCCTCCGCGTCGGCCTCGGCGCCTCCGCCCCCGGCAAGACCGCCCTCGCGTCGCCGTTCCCCCACCTGCCGGGCGCGCCGGAGGGCAACGGCTTCGCGGCGCCGCAGCCGGCCCCCGGCACCCGCACCTTCCACGTCTCCACGGCCGACGGCGTCACGTGGCTGACCAAGTTCAACCAGCTCGGCAAGCCCGACGAGTGGGGTTACCCGGCCTTCGAGGGCAGCTACGAGATGACCCGCCCGAAGCGGTACGAAGCCGGCCGGACGTACCGCGAGACCTTCAACACCGGCGTCTTCGGGCCGCTCCTGGGCGACGGGGCGGGCGTCTTCCGCACCGCCCCCGACCCGGCGACGGGCGAGCAGCACATCGTCGGATCCGTGCCGCTGTTCGCCGACGGCCAGGGCCATGCCGGCCTGACCGCGGGCACCTCGGCCACGACGACGCTCTACCGCGACGGGGTCGAGGCGGGCCGGAACGACGACCCGCTGAGCGGCACGCGGCCCTTCACGGTCGACGCCGCCGACGCCGAGTACCGGCTGGTCACCACGGCGACCCGGCCGGCGGACGTCGCCGCCGCGACCACCCGCGTCGAGACCGACTTCACCTTCCGGTCCGGGCAGGTCGCGGCCACGACCGCCCTTCCGGTGTCGACGGTCCGCTTCACCGCCCCCGTCGACCTCGCCTCCCGTGTCCCGGCACGGACGCCGGTCCTGCTGCCGTTGACCGTCCTGGGAGCGGCGGCCGGGAAGAACCTGGCCTGGCTCGCCGTCTCTGTGAGCGAGGACGACGGCAGGACCTGGCGCACCGTCAAGGTCGACCACGGCACGGTGGTGGTGCGGACCCCGGAGAAGGGCAAGGGGCTCTCGCTCCGCGCCCAGGTCACCGACCGACAGGGCAACAGGTCGGCGCTGACCGTCCACAACGCCTGGTACGGCTCCTGAACCGTCCGTCCCCTTCCGTCCGGCCGGGGCTTTGCCGCGAGGCCCGGCCGCGGCGCCCGGCCCGTCCCCGCCCCTTCGGGCCCGGGGGCGGGCCTGCGTCCGCCGCCGCGCCCGAGCGGACCCGCGGGCGGGCCTACGCCTTCCGCCGGAACGCGAGCAGGGCCCGGGCGAGCTGGTCCGGCGCCTCCTCGGCCATGTGATGGCCCGACTCGACGGCCCCGCCCTCGAGCCGGCCGTCCACCCACGGCCGCCAGACGGCCGGCACGTCACCGTAGAGGTCGGTCATGTCGTCGCGGGTGGCCCACAGCACCTGCACCGGGCAGCCGATGCGCCGCCCGCGTTCGCGGTCGGCGTCGTCGTGCTCCCGGTCCACCCCGAGACCCGCACGGTAGTCCTCGCACATCGCGTGCACCGTCGCCGGATCGTGGATCGCCCGCCGGTAGTCCTCGTACGCCTCCGCGCCCATCTCCTCGGCGCTGCCCTTGTACCAGGCGTCCGGATCGGCGTCGATCACGCGCTCGGCGGGCTCGGCGGTCTGTCCGAGGAAGAACCAGTGCCACCAGCGGGCGGCGAACACCGCGTCGCAGCGGCGCAGGGCCTCCCCGATGGGCACGGCGTCCAGCACGCTGAGGGCGACGACGGCCCGCGGGTGGTCCAGAGCGAGACGGGTGGCCACATAGGCGCCCCGGTCGTGCCCGACGACGGCGAACCGCTCGTGCCCGAGACGCCGCATGACCGCCAGGCAGTCCGCGGCCATGGCGCGCTTGGAGTACGGCCGGTGCCGCTCGTCCGTCGGAGGCTTCTCCGACTCGCCGTAGCCCCGCAGATCGGGGCAGACCACGGTGTGACCGGCCGCCACGAGCAACGGGGCGACCCGGTGCCAGGTGACGTGGGTGCGCGGATGCCCGTGGAGGAGCAGCACCGGCGGCCCCGTGCCGCCGTGCCGTACCCGCAGGCGGGCGCCGTCCCCCTCACACTGCGTCAGCTCGAAGCCGTCGAACACCTGCCCTCCTCCGTCGGCGGACCTTCGCGTCCGCCTACCCGGGGACGGTGCGCGGACACGTCCCCGGGCAGGGCCGGTGCCCCGTGCGCGGGGCGGCCGGCAAGGTACCGCCTCAGCTGCCCTCGACGAGCCGCAGGGCGAACTCCGGGGAGAAGGAACCGGCCGCGTACTGCGGACCGTCCGCCGGGCAGCGCGCGTCGTCCGCGTGCCGGCCGTCGGAATCGCCCGGGTTCTTGATCCACAGGTAGTAGGCGGCGCCGCCCTCACCCACCTGGGAGGACGGTCCCAGTCTGCGCAGCGGCGGGTTGCAGAACCCGACGAGATCGCTGCTCTCGTCCCCGGGCACGGTGTAGGCGCCGTTCCCGTTGCGGGAGGTGTCCACGACCCAGGTCGTGTCGGTGCCCAGCCGCTCCTCGACGCGCGCGGCGAGGCGGCGGCCGTAGTCGTTCGACACGTCCGTGGAGTGGTAGTGGGACACGTTCACCGCCACCCCGTCGGCCAGGAAGATCCCGGAGCGCCCCAGCATGTCGGCCATGTCGCTCAGGCCGATGCCACCGTCCGCCGGGTCGTCGGCCCGACCCGCGCCCAGCGTCCATGTCGCGTTGCCCGCGTCGAGGTACGTCCGGACGTGCGGGCCCTGCGCGTCGAGGTGCTGGTTGGCGTACCACAGCATGTCGAAGCGGGCCTCCCGCCGTTCCGCCGTGAGGCAGTTCTGCTCCACATCGGCCTGCGCCACCGCGTCCGGCTCCAGGATGACGATCGCCGGCCGCCGGGCGATGCCCGCGATGAACCGGTCCATCCACTCCTTGTAGGCGCGGGCGTCCTCCGCGCCGCCGCCGGAGGCCCCGCCGCAGTCCCGGCCGGGAATGTTGTACGCGACCAGGGTGGGCAGCTGTCCTGCGGCCGCCGCCGCGCCGACGTACCGGTCGACGTCCGCCCGCACGTCGGTGTTCCAGCCGCCGAACCACTTCACCGTCGTCCGGTCCGCGATCCGCGTCCGGATCGTGCCGGCGCGCTGGTCGGTGGGGTGGGCCTCCACCCAGGCACGCGCG
>NZ_JAPSIW010000750.1 GCF_031178505.1 Streptomyces sp.
GGCCCCCTCGATCGGCTCCCACGCCCGACCCACCCCCTCCTCTACGGCCGCCACCGCGTCCGCCGCATGCTGGGCCTGCCCCACGACGACTGGGACACCCTCGCCGACACCCTCCACTCCATGCCGGTCTCCCTGGACGAGCTGCACGACCCCAAGCGCGTGTGGTCCCTCGGCTCGGACAACCCGGCCGAACTGGAAGCCGAGATCTCCCGCCTCCACGCCGAACTCGGCGCCTACCGTGAGGCCCTCTCCCGCCCCTTCCCGGTCGCCATGCTCCACTGGCCCGCCGACGAACTGACGGAACTCCTCGCCGCCTACCCGTCCCTCTCCGCCGAGTACCCGTCGTACGAGGAGCACCTGTCCGCGATAGAGGCCGCGCTGAGGGAGCTGGAGTCCTCCGGCACGCGCAACCTGGGAGTCGTACGGGGCACGGTCCCGTCCTACGAGGCGTTCGCGGCGTCGGAGGGGGCGTTTCCCGAGGACGCGGCGCTGTTGCCGCAGTATGCGACGACCCTGGGGGCGCGGGGGCGGGCGGTGGCCTGGCCGCCGCAGCGGGGAGCCGGGTGCTGGTGCGGGTCGGGTCGCGTCTACGCGGAATGTCACGGCACCTCGCACATTCGAGGGTGAGAGCGGTAGTTTTCACCGAGAGGACGATCATCGATCGTGACCACTCGAGTGCGCGAGGCTCCAGACAGTGAACAGCGTGACACCCTCTTCCGCCGAGGTCTCGGCCCGTATGCGCAGGCAGGCGAGCAAGGACACCGGGGTCGAGTTGGCCGTACGCCGACTGCTGCACGCTGCCGGGCTGCGCTACCGGATCGAGTACCCCGTCCCGGGCATGCCCCGGCGACGGATCGACGTGGCCTTTCCGAAGGCCAAGGTGGCCGTGCTGATCGACGGGTGCTTCTGGCACGGCTGTCCCCAACACGCCACACAGCCCAAGGCCAACGCTGAGTGGTGGCGTCGGAAGCTGGACCGGAACATGGCCCGGGACCGGGAGACCACGAAGCATCTGACGGCGGCGGGGTGGACGGTACTGCGGTTCTGGGAGCATCTGCCACCCGGTGAGGTGGCGGCGGCGGTACAGGCCGCCGTCGACAGGGAGAAGCGGCTGCGGGGGCGCCGCGGGGAGAGCGCGCAGTCGCAGGACCGCGCGTGAGGTGAAGGAAGAAGAGGGGGGTCATGACCGACCGTTTGGCTTTCGTGGACGTCTGCTCGGGGGCGGGCGGCCTGGCGTCGGGGTTGGAGAGCGCCGGTTTCGCACCGGTGCTGTTGCTCGACAACAAGCCGCAGGCGTGCGAGACGCTGCGGACCAACCGGCCGCAGTGGAACGTCGTCTGCGAGGACCTGTTCGACTTCGTGCCGGACGAGCATCCGGAAACCCTGGACGTCGATCTGCTCTCGGCGGGGCTGCCGAGGGTGAAGTCGTCGGCCGCCGTGGCACGTGTCGACAGCGAGCCCGAACTGCGGCTGCTCAAGGCCGCGGTCTACCTCGCGCACGGCATCCAGCCGCGCGCCCTGCTGCTGGAGAACCTGCCCGCGCTCGTCGACTCGCCCGTGTACGCGGAGGTCCGGTCGTTCGTCGAGGAGGAGCTGGCTCACCTCGGGTACGGACACCGCTGGTTCGTCCTGAACGCCGCGGACTTCGGCGTCCCCCAGGAACGGTTGCAGGGTGTCCTCGTCGCGATCAAGAAGCCGTGGTTCGATGCCTTCGATCCGCCCGTCCCGACGGTGAGCGAGCACGTCTCGCTCGGCGACGCGCTGCGCCGGTCCATGGGCGCGCGGGGTTGGCCGGAGGCCGACGCCTGGGCCGACCAGGCCCGAGCCGTGGCGCCGACCCTCGTCGGGGGTTCGGACAACCGGGGCGGGCCGGACGTCGGCCCGACCGGCACCAAGAAGGCCTTCGCGCGCATGGGCGTGAACGGCAACGTGTTCGCCGACGAAGTGCCCGGGCCGGACTACACATGGCCGCGTTCGGACGACGTCACCGAGATGTTGAAGATCACGGTCGACCAGGCCGCCGTGCTCCAGTCGTTCCCGCCGGAGTGGCGGATCACCGGCCTGAAGACGGCGCGGTACCGGCAGATCGGCCACGCGACCCCGCCGCCGGTGGGCAGGGCGCTGGGTGAGGCCATCGGAGCCGCGCTGCGGGCGCCCGCCCGTGCCTGAGCAGGACGGGAAAGGCACCCCTGAACGCCGGCTACACTTCAAGCCCATGAGCCATGTCACGAGCCCACCGCCCTCACCTGCGGGTTTCCGCATATTGGACCTTTTCGCGGGACCAGGTGGGCTCGATGTGGCAGCGGACGTCCTGGGCCACCAGATCACCGGGATCGAGTGGGACCCGGACGCGTGCGCCACGCGTGCGGCCGCGGGGATGGACACGTTCCGCGGCGATGTGCGGCAGTACAGCGCGGCGCTTTTCCCGCACGCCCAGGTGCTGACGGGAGGCCCACCGTGCCAGACCTTCACCGTGGCCGGGCACGGCGCCGGTCGCAGGGCGCTGGACGAGGTGCTGCGATACATCGAACGACTGCACGACGCCGTGCGCCCGGCCGGCGCCCAGTGGGAGGACATCCTCCGCACCTGGCAGGGGATCACCGAGGAACTGGCGGAGAAAGCGGCCCGGGCAAAGGAAGTCAGGGAAGAGAAGCGCAGGATCGAGGCCCTGCGGTCCGCCGAACGCAAGGTGATCAAGGAAAGCCTCGAACGCCGGCGCAGTCCTCGGGAGAAGATCGAGCGTGTCCTGAAGGCGCTGAGGGCCTCGAGGGAACTGGCCGCCGAGGACGCGGATCTGGAGCCGCTGGTCGAGCAGTACAACACCCTTGGAACGGTGCTGCACGGCCTCAAGGCACAACTCGAGAAGCTGGGTGACGAGCGGACGGGGCTGGTCCTCCAGCCGTTGTGGTGGGTGATCGAACGGAGTCGACGCCCCGGGCTGGCACCGTACGAGGCCGTGATCCTGGAGCAGGTCCCCGCCGTGATGCCGGTCTGGGAGAAGTACACCCACGTGCTCGCCACCCTCGGCTACCGGACGAGGACGCAGTTGATGTACACCGAGGCGTTCGGGGTTCCGCAGACCCGCAAGCGCGCGGTGCTCATGGCCAGGCTCGGCGAGACCGACATCCCCGAGATCGTCGAGACCCACGAGCGCTACCGTCCTCGGACCGTGCCCACCGGGTCCTCGTCCTCGACGGCGACGGACCGCGTGGACACACTCCTCTGGGACAGCGAGGGGAACGACAGGACGCCGAAGGAGGCCTGGGTGTCCATGGAGACGGCGCTCAAGAAGGCACGGAGCCTGATGCCCGAACTGCCGGACCGTCCGGCCTTCACGGTCGTCTCCAACTACGGGACGGGCGGTGATCCC